>JAUQOX010000271.1 GCA_030550695.1 Gemmatimonadota bacterium
GAGATCTCGTAGCTTACCGGCACGAGCTGCAACCGAGGGCTCAACACTCCAATCCGAGACATAGACTTCTCCTCCGTGGGCGAGGGCAAGGCGGGCAGCCGCCTGGCCGCTGAGGGCCAGCCCCAAGACGGCGACCCGTTTCCCCTCGAGATGTTTCATGCCCGCCTTCCGACATCGGTGCCCATGGGGTTCATCCTGTCCGCCCGCTCTTGCTCAACGAATCTTCAAGGTGCTGAAGCCCACCATGGCAAACAGGATCCCCATGATCCAGAAACGGACCACCACCTTGCTTTCCGCCCATCCCAGCTTTTCGAAATGGTGGTGGAGGGGCGCCATCAGGAACACCCGCCGGCCTTCGCCGTAACGGCGGGCCGTGTACTTGAACCAGCCCACCTGGATCATGACCGACAGAGCCTCCAGCACGAACACCCCTCCCACGATGACCAGGAGGAACTCCGTCTTCAGCAACACGGCCATGACACCGATGGCCCCACCCAAGGCCAGGGAGCCCGTGTCGCCCATGAACACCTCGGCGGGATGGGCATTGTACCACAGGAAACCCGCCGCTGCCCCGGCCAAGGCCATGGCGAAAACGGCCAACTCTCCGGCACCGGGGAGGTAGAACAACCCCAGATATGCCGAGGCATCCACTCGGCCGATGAAATACGCGAACACGCCGAACACCACCGCCGCGATGGCGGCAAGTCCCGCCGCCAGCCCATCCAACCCATCGGTAAGGTTCACGGCGTTGGAGGATCCGGCCACCACCAGGGGTACGAAGGCCACGTAGGCGGGGGCCCAGAACACCAGGGCCCACTCCGCAAAGAACGGCACCATGGTCCAGGTGGGCTCCACGGGCCAGATGGGGTGCCTGAGGAGGAAGAACGCCAGAGCCAACCCGAAGACCACCTGCCCCGCCATTTTGTACCGAGCTACCAAGCCCTTGGGCTTCCGGCGCACCACCTTGAGATAATCGTCCACGAAACCCAAGAGACCCATCCAGACCAGGGCTGCCAGAACCGCCAGGGTGAAGGGATTGGTGAGCTCAGCCCAAAGGAGGGTGCTCAGGACGGCTGCCAGGATCATCAGGGTGCCGCCCATGGTGGGGATGCCCGCCTTCCCCAGATGGGTGGCGGGTCCTTCCGGCCTCACCACCTGCCCTACCCGCAGACGGGCCAGCCAGCGGATGACGACGGGACCGAGGGCAAAGGCCAGAATCAGCGAAGTCACCACCGCCCCTGCCGCCCGGAAGGTGATGTAGCGGAAGAGATTGAACAGGATATGCACATCAGAAAACTGAGGCAGGAGGTGGTAGAGCACTCAGTCCTCCTTTCCCCGGCTCGGATGCCGCGCCGGCCCGCCCGCCGCGGAGCTGCCCTTGTCCCTCTCCCGATCCAGCGGGCTTGCCGCCCCGCCGAAACGCTCCTCCAAGGGGAGAAGGAGCCTCTCCAGGGCAACCCCCCGCGAAGCTTTGAGGAGGACGACCTCGCTCCCCCCCAGGCGCCCCAGGAGGAGGTCGCCGGCCTCTTGGACGCTTTCCGCCGTCAAGAGTTCGGCCCCCCCCTTGGGCCTTTCGACCCATCGGGCCGCCTCGGCAAAACCGCCTATGGCCACCACCAGATCGAGGGGTCGCGAAAGGGCCTCCTCCAGCACCTGACGGTGCAGCAAGGGGGCCCACTCCCCCAGCTCCAGCATGCTCCCCAGCACGGCCACCCGTCCGCCCAGGCGCTGCACGGAAACCAGCATGTCCAGGGCGGCCCTTACGCTTTGCGGGTTGGCATTGTAACAGTCCACCAGAACCGTAAGCCCGCCGATGGACCTCACCTCACCCCTCATGGCGAACGAGCGGACCCGTCGAAGACGGCGGGCCGCCTCCCGGGCCGGTACGCCCAACAGCACGCCCACGGCCAGGGCCATGAGGGCGTTGCGCACGTTGTGGAGGCCGGGGACTCCGAGAATCACCTCCTGATCCCCCCAGCGGAACCGGTACGCTCCCTCCTCCCCCAGCCTCAGGTCCCGGGCCCGGAACTCGCCATGGGCTCCCTCCCCCGTCCCCACCACCCAGAGGCCCCGGCCCCCCAGGACCTCCCGGGCCCGCCGGGCCAGCATGGGGGGCTCTTCCCCCACCACCCCTACCCCCCCCACCCGGAGGGCCCGGAACAGATCCACCTTCTCATCCAGAACCCCCACCACCGAACCCAGCTTTTCCAGATGCGCCTCCCCCACCGTGGTGATGACCCCCAGGTCCGGGAGTCCGATCCCGGCCAGGGCCCGAATCTCCCCCGGTTCGCTGGTCCCCATTTCCAGGACCAAGACCTGGGTGTCGGCGGGGGAAGCCAGGAGGGTGTGGGGCAACCCCACCCGATTGTTGAGGTTGCCCTGGGTGGCGTGGACGCGGAAACTGCCTCCCAGAACCTCCCGCACCATTTCCTTCACGGTGGTCTTGCCCGAAGACCCCGTGATGCCCACCACCTTGGCCTTGAGGGCCCTGCGCCGGTGCCGGGCCAAATCCCCCAGGGCCTCCAGGGTGTCCCGGACGGGGTAGAGGGGCAGGGCTTCTTCCAAAGCCACGGGTCGGGAAACCACGGCTCCCGCCGCTCCCCGGGCCACCGCCTCGGCTACGAAATCGTGCCCGTCGAACCGTTCTCCCCGCAGGGCCACGAAAAGGTCTCCGGCCTTCACCGTGCGGCTGTCGGAGCTCACGCCTCCGAAGGTCAGGTCCTCCCGGGCCCTTTGGGGGTTCAGGCCGAGGGCCAGCCGCACCTCCCGGTCCGTCCACCGAAAGCTCATCGCCGGCCCCTCCCCTTCTCCGCCATGAGTTCCCGGACGATCTCCCCCTCGGGAAAGGGGATCCGCTCCGTCCCCACCACCTGGTAGGCCTCGTGACCTTTCCCGGCGAGGAGCACCACGTCACCGGGGCGGGCCTCGGCCAAGGCGGCGGCGATGGCCTCCCGCCGGTCCACGATGCGGCGCCAGGGTGCCCCCTCCATCCCGGCGATGATCTGGTCCAGGATGGTTTCGGGGGGTTCGGTGCGGGGATTGTCCGAGGTCACCACTGCCAGATCTGCGAGGCGAGCCACCACGGCCCCCATGAGGGGCCGCTTGCCCGGGTCACGGTCACCCCCGGCGCCGAAGAGGACGATCAGCCGCCCTCGGGTCAGGGGCCGAAGGGTCCGGAGGACCGTTTCCAGGGCGTGGGGGGTGTGGGCGTAGTCGAGGAGAACGGTGAAGGGGTGACGGAGCACCACTTCCAGCCGGCCGGGAATCTGAGGGGCTTCGCTCAGGAGGGCGCCGATGCTCCGGAGGGAAAGGCCGGCCACCAGGGCCACGCCGGCAGCAGCAAGGGCGTTCTCGACGTTGAAGCGGCCCAGGAGAGGCAGGCGGACGGGAACCTCCTCTTCCCCGAAGGCCAGGACGAACCGGGACCCGTCGGGGCCCACCTCCACATCCCAGGCCCGGAGGGCCCGGGCCCCCTGGGCCCGCCCCCCCACGCTGAAGGGCAGGGTGTGCCCGCCGGGCCCGTGCACTCCCGACCACGCTTCCTCCTCCGCGTTCACCACCACCCATCCCTGGGGCTTGAGAAGCTCGGCCAGGCGGAGTTTCGCCTGACGATAGGCCTCCAACGTGCCGTGATAGTCCAGGTGATCGCGGGTGAGGTTGGTAAAGACGGCCGCGTCGAAGCGGACCCCGTCCAGTCGGCGCTGGTCCAGGGCATGGGAAGAGGCCTCCATGACCACCCCCTCCACGCCTTCGGCTTCCAGACGTGCCAGCCAGCGGGCCAGAAGGGCCGGTCCCGGGGTGGTGAGCCCCTCGGTGCCCGGCCGAACCCTCCCGTCCCGGTCCACGAGCCCCAAGGTCCCGAGGGCGGCAGAGGGCCTTCCTGCCCTTTCCAGGAGGTGCCGGACCAGGAAGGCGGTGGTGGTCTTGCCGTTGGTTCCCGTGACTCCGGCCAGG
>JAUQOX010000272.1 GCA_030550695.1 Gemmatimonadota bacterium
CGCGGACCGACCCATCAGTGATCTTCGTCCGATCTCTTGGCCAATTCCCGATCCAACAGCAACAGAGCACCGGCGTTGTCCCCAGCCAGCTTCAACAGCTCCACCACCCTTCCCGTATTCTCCTCTTCTTCCACCTGCTCGTCGATGAACCAATGAAGTTCCAGCTGGGCGGGGTAATCCCCCACCTCCTGGGCCAAGGCGTAGAGGTCGTGGATCCGCTTGGTGATGTGCTGCTCGTGAGCCAGAGCCTTCTGGAAGGTCTCCAAGGGGGTACCAAACTCCAAGGGAGGCTCGGCAATCCCCTTCAGGACCACCCTGGCCCCCCGGCGGACCAGGTGGTTGAACAACCGCATGGCGTGCTCCCGCTCCTCCTCCGCCTGGTGCCGCATCCAGTGGGCGAAGCCCTGGAGGTTCATGGCTTCGAACTGGGCCGCCATGGCCAGATAAATGTAGGCCGAGTAGAGCTCGGCATTGATCTGATCGTTGATGGCCGCCTGCACTCTCTCGTTCATGGTTCCTCCTCTCATGCTTCGGCAACGGTTTTGCCCTCCACGTCACATCGGCGTCTTGCTGGGTTCCCTTCCACTCCACCTCACCAGCCGGGGGGGACCTGATTCACTACCCCCGAGCCTCTCCGGATTTCCCCAGGAAACGCAGAACGGCGTCGGCCGTGCCGAGGCCGACGCCGTTCGTCCACCGGTGCCCAGGGGGTTCGCGACCCCGTCAAACACCGCCCTTGGGTTTATGGCACCACGTGCAGGTGGCGTTGGCCCGCCCCCTGTGATCCGCCGGAATATCCGGCACAGGAGGCATGATGCCGATGGCATGGCACATCAGGCAGTTTTCCTTGCCTGCAAAGTCGTGGCTCACCGGGGACAGGGTCTTCTTCTGCATGGGCGAGTCAGCCGCGTGGCACCATTGGCAGGTTTCGTTGCCCCGTCCTCGGTGATCGGCGGGCACGTCAGGCACGGGCGGCATGATGCCGATGGCATGGCACATCAGGCAGTTTTCCTTCCCGGCCACATCGTGACTGGTCACCGGGATCTTCTTTTCCTGGGCTTGGAGCGGGAGGGCCAACAGCCCCGCCAGGAGCAGCCCTCCACCCAAGCCGGTCATGGTCAACCTCATCCTTTCCCTTCGCTCCTTTCCCGATCAGGTGAGATCTCTTCTGGTACTCTAGCGGATTTGCAAGTTCTTGGCCATCCTGTCCCAGGTTGGTACCCCGGCTCGGTGGCATAGTTCTAGCCTGAGTCACGGGAGGGGATAAAATCCGGACGGGGCCAAGCCTCGTGGACCCCCCGGCGGTGGGCATCATCCAAAGCTCTTTTCGCGGAGGGAAGTCCAAGTGGCCGCCGGGGGTGGGGCGAAACGGCCCGGAAGGATGGGATTCCTCCCTGGACATTTTGTCCTGGATGCAGGCAGGGGGGGTACGGCCCAGGGGTCCGAGCCCCCACGATCACAAGAGGTCAGGATCCAACAAGGGAGCCTGAAGATGAGGAACGAACGCCGAAAGCATGTCTTGCGCTGGTTGGCGGTGGCCCTCCTGGCCGGAAGTGCCTGGGGGTGTGTGGAGCGGGACGCGGTTTATGTGGATCAGGCCCCCTGGGAGGCAGCCTTCGGCTCGGTCACGGGGTTTCTGGGCTACCGTGGAGATCCGGCCCAGAAGGTGACCCAATGCGCCGGATGTCATGAAGGCTACCAAGAGGCGTGGGCTCGCACCGGCCACGCCCGAGCCTGGGAGGGTCTCCAGAAGAGCGGCCACGCCCAGCCTTTCTGCGAGGCATGCCACGCTGTGAGTTCCCTGGGGAATCGGATCAGCGATCCCAAGGTGGGCTGGGTGGCCACGCAAGATCCCAGATTCGTGGACGTGCAGTGCGAGAGTTGTCATGGCCCTGGGGCGGCCCACGTGAGCTTTCCCAAGGGCAACCTCCCCTTGGCTTCCATCGCCGTACCGAAAGAAGGAACCGACGGTTGTGGAGGTTGCCACTACGGGGCCCACCACCCCTTTGTGGAACAGTGGGCGAAATCAGCCCACGGCAAAGGCCCCCATACCTCCTATGCCGGAGGAAACCCTGCCTGCGCTCGCTGCCACGAGGGCAAGGCGGCCCTCGAGGTGACCTTCGGTGCCACCGGCCCCTATGCCGAGAAGGGAAGCGGTGAGCTCCTCACGATCACCTGCGCCGTCTGCCACGACCCCCACGGATCGACCCTTCCGGGACAACTTCGGGCTTCCATCACCGCCCCCACCCGGGACAACCTCTGCATGCGCTGTCACACCAACCGAGGAACCCCGTGGAGCGCCAGGGGACCCCATGCCGCGCAAGGTTTCCTCCTCCTGAGGGAAAGCGTGGGTTACATTCCGGCCGGATCCGGGATCGTGCCTTCCCAGATCCCCAACCCCCACGGCTTGCCGAACAACGAAGGGCTCTGCACCACCTGCCACGTGCAGAAGTTCACCGTGACCGATGCGGGGGGGGCCTTCGTCTTCCAGAACGTCGGACATACGTTCGCGGCCCTTCCGTGCTTGGACGAGAAAGGGATCCCCGATCCGGAGGCCGACTGCTCCTTGGATCGGCGTTACTTCCAGGGCTGCACGGGCTCGGGCTGTCACGGGAGCGTGGACCTGGCCCGGGCGGCCTATCTCCGAACCAAGGACCGCCTGAACAGCCTCCTGGACCAGCTTTGGGTGGACAGTAACAAGAACCGGGTCATGGACATCACGGACGCAGGTCTCCTGCCCCAGGTCCTGGCCAAAGGATACTGGGACGACCTGAACCCCAACTCTTCCAGAATGACCCCGGCCAAGGGTGCCCTGTGGAACGCCATGCTGGCCTGGACGGATGACCGCCCCCATTGGTCTGCCGCGGAAGTCGGAGGATTCCCCTTCTCGTCCCATCCCAGCAGCGGGAACGGAGTCCACAACCCCCATCTGCTGGAGGCCCTGTTGCTGGCCTCCATCGGCGAAGTGCGGAGCGCCTATGGTCTGCGCTGAGATGGGGGCGTTCGTCGAGGAGTGTTGCCTTCCCCCCAACTTCCCCGCGGGGGAGGATCGGTCCTCCCTTCCGGAGGTATCCCATGACTGACCGAAAACTGCTCGTAACTCTGGTTCTCTTGGCCTGCCTCCCAGCCCCCGGGTTGTCCCAAGGTTTCAACGGGCGGGCCCGAACCTACCTCAGCGGGTTGCAGATCCGGGAGTGGGTCCTGGATTCGGTACCGGCGGGTTGGGTGGGGGGCTCCGGTGCCCAGAGGGTGCTGGCGGACGGCACCCCTGCCGTCTGCAATCCCGATTTCTGCACCTTCTACCGTTCGGGTCACGCCCTCGGTGTGATTCCGGTGCTGCAGGACGTGGAGATCAACGCCTGGCCGGGAATCACCGGTCTCCGGGCCTACGCCCACCTTCGCCTTCGTGAGAGCATCGGGGAATGGCGCAGGATCTGGCCGGGGATGGAGGAGCGCTTCGAGGCCATGTCCGCCTGGGTGGAATACACCCGGTCCTTCTACCGGCTCCAGGCAGGGAGGATCTGGAAGACCTCGGCGCTGGGATTCTACAACTACGATGGCGGCACGATCTCTTTGCGGCTCCCCACTCACCTGGACGTGGCGGTATTCGGCGGGTTGAGCCTTGTGCGGGGCGCCGTGGACCTTCGTCCCTCCGGCCTGCTTTCGCCCGTGGAACCCTTGGGCCCCCGAGAGGACGCCTACCTGGGGGGAGCGGAAGCCCGGTGGCGGCCCTTCCCGGCGCTCTCGGCGTCTTTCATTTACCAGCGGGAGGAGGCCACCCATTCCGGAGATCTGTTCTCGGAGAGGATGGGGGGAAGCGCCAGGATTTTGTTCCGCGGAGCCTCCTTGGAGGTGGAAGGGAAGTACGACCTGGCTCGGGAGGAGGTGAACCTGGCCAGGGCCGCCGTCACCTCGCCGGTGTTCCTCGGACTACAGGCTAGGGCCGAGGCCAG
>JAUQOX010000273.1 GCA_030550695.1 Gemmatimonadota bacterium
GGTGGAAGCGGATGGTTCCCGCCCACCCCTTGGCCGAATCCAAGACGTCGGCGTAGGCAAAACCGCCCGGGAAGGCGATCCCCTGGAAGGGAGCCAGGTGGGCCCGAGCGGCCAGGAGATCCGACATCGTCACGTCCCAGACCTCGAATCCGGCCAGGTGGAACGCAGCGCTCAGCTCCCGGTCGCTGTTGCTGCCTTCTTCCCGGACCACCGCCACCTTGGGTCTGGATTTCCGAGCCAGGACCTCCGGGGGTGTGAAGCTCGGCCGGAACGGAACGGCGAAGACGGGGCCTCTACGGTCCCGGATCCGGGCGTACTCTTCGTCGGCGTGATCCGGGTCGGTTTGCAGGCGGTCCAGCTGGTGGCTGGTGGATTCCCACAGAGCCCGGAGGGTTCGCATGTCCTCTTCCAGAACCGGCTCCCCGCCCACCCGGATGCGGATGACGGGGGCGGTGGTGGGGGTGCCCACGACTTGGCAAGGAACGCCTACGGCCCAGAAGGTTTCCAGCACCCGGTCGCGCTCCTCGGCGGGTGCCTCGAAGACCAACCCCAGTTCCTCGCTGAACAAGGTAGGGAGGGGGGCCCGGGGGTGGAGGGGCTGGTCCCGGCGGACTTCCCCGGGCAGGTCCACCTCCAGCCCACAGTTTCCGGCAAAGGCCATCTCCAGGAGGGTCGTCACCAGCCCCCCGTCGCTCCGGTCGTGGCCAGCGGAAATGGCCCCCTGTTCCAGAAGGTCCTGTACGGCCCGGAAGGCCCCCCGGAGAAGGGAAGGATCGTCCAGATCCGGCGACTCCTCCCCCACCTGGCCGAAGACGTGGGCCAGGGCCGAGCCGCCCAGGCGGTTGCGACCTCCGCCGAGGTCCACGAAAAACAGCAGACTTTCGCCTGGAAGTTCCAGAGCCGGTGTCACCGTGGCGGTGATGTCGGGACAGGGGGCGTACGCCGAAATCACGAGGGCGCCGGGGGCTTTCACCACCTCCGTGCCGCCGCCAGCGAGGGGAGCCTGGGCAGCCATGGACAAGGAGTCCTTGCCACCGTCCACGGCGATCCCCAACTCCTCCATCACGGCGGCCATGGTTCGGGCGGCGTCGTAGAGAGCGGCGCCCTCTCCCGGGAGCTTGGCGGCCCACATCCAATTGGCCGAGCACTTCACGTCGCCCAACGCGGTAATCCTGGCCCAGACCAGGTTCGTCAGGGCCTCTCCGACGGCCAGGCGCGCCATGGCCATGGGGTCGACAAGACCCTTGATGGGTTGCTCCCCGATGGCCATGGCGGCACCCGTGAGCCCGAAAGGGGACTGGGCGACGACCGCGACATCGCTCACGGTGAGTTGCAACGGCCCCGCACAGGGCTGCCGGGCCACGAGACCCCCTACGGAGCGGTCCACCTTGCTGGTGAGGAACCGCTTGGAGCCTACGGACACGAGCCGCAACACCCGATCCAGGGCGTCCCGGACCGTCAGACCCTCGGGAAGTGCCAACGCTTTCGCGGCAGGTCTGCGGCGCTCCAGATGGAAGGTTTTCTGGGGCATCGCTCCGAGGACGGCCTCCAGCTCCAAGTCCACCGGGGTGGAGCCGTCCCGTTCGTCGTGGAGGACCAACCGTCCGTCCCCTGTGACCCGTCCCACGAAGGCCACCGGCACTTTTTCCCGACGGCAAAGTCCTTCGAACAGCTCTCGGTGTTCCGGGCGGAGGAGCAGGGCATCCTGCTCCTGGTACTCGGCCCCCCAGATCTCCAACACCGAAAGGGTCTCGTCCCCCACGGGAATGGCTCTCACCTCGATGCGGGCCCCCGCCGGTGCCACCAGTTCTTTCAAGACGTTGCAGTTTCCCCCGGCTCCCTGGTCGTGGATGCTCACGATGGGGTTCCGGTCCCCCATCTCCACGCAGGCCCGGATGACCCGATTGAGCTTCTGCTCCATCTCGGCGTCGCCCCGTTGCACCGCGTGGAAATCCAGTTCTTCAGGGTTCTCTCCCTGGATCATGGAAGAGGCGGCACCCCCGCCCATGCCGATCCGATAGGCGGGCCCCCCCACCTTGACCACCCACATCCCGGGTTCGGGGGCGCCCTTCTCCACATGACGGGCGTCCAGAAACCCGATGCCGCCGCTGAACATGATGGGCTTGACCCATTCCCGCCGCTCGCCGTTGGCGAGCCGAAGGCCGAAGGACCGGGTGAACCCCTGGATCACCGGTTCGCCGAACTTGTTCCCGTAGTCTGAGGCTCCGTTGGAGGCCTGGATCTCGATCTCGAGGGGCGAGGCGAGATTCGCCGGATAGAGAAAGTCGGGGTCCTCCCACGGCAAAGGGTAACCGGGAATCCGCAGGTTACCCACACAGTAGGCTGCCGTCCCTGCCACCACCAGGCTCCCCCGGCCGGTGGCGTGGGTGTCCCGGATCCGGCCTCCCGTGCCCGTTTCCGCTCCGGGGAAAGGAGCCACCCCGCAGGGGAAGTTGTGGGTTTCCGCCGTAAAGAGGATGTGATACAGGACCGAGGTTTGGCCGAGGGGTGACGGCTCTCCCGGTCGCTGGGGAAGAAGAGTCGTGATGGGGAACCCTCGAATGGCACTGGAATTGTCCCGAAAAGCCAGGATGCTGTTGTTGGGATGGGCTTCCAGAGGTCGCCTGACGATGTCCATCAGGGTTTCCCGAACCTGATGCCCGTCGATGACGAGTTTTCCCTTGAAGAACCAGTGTCGGGAATGTTCGCTGTTGGATTGGGCGATATCGAACAGTTCCACCGATGTGGGGTTCCGGCCCATCCGCTCGCGGAAAAGCCGCGTGTAATAGTCCAGGTCCCATTCGTCGAAGGCGAGCCCCATCTCGCGGTTCATGCGCTCCAGGGCCGCCCTGCCTTCCTCCAGGACCCGCACTTCGAAGACCGGCGCCGGCACCAGTCCCGACTCGAAGGACTCCAGGGGATGGCGATAGTGGGTTTCCGTCATCCGGTCATGGACCAGAGAAAGGAAAGCTTTCTCCTCGTCCGGTCCCAGGGCCGAGACCCCCGCCAGAAGGTAGCGCCGGGATCGCTCCATACGGAGAACTTTGTCCACGCCGCAAGCGTGGCAGATGGCGACCGCGTTGGTGGACCAGGCGGTGGTGAAGTTCAGGCGAGGCCCCACCTCCAGCACCACTCCCTGGCTGCTGTCGAGGAAGCTACGGGCCCCGAACCCCTGGGGGGCAAAGGTCTCGGACAACAGCCAGAAGAGGATCTCCTCTTCCCGGGAGTCGAGCGGCTCGGACAAGAGGATGTTGAAGCAGGCTTCGGAGTGCAGAGCGGACAGGGGACGCCCCAAAACCCCCTCCGCCCGGACCTTCAGGTGCCGGGCGGAGGTCTCCTGAAGCAGGGGATAGCGGTAGAGGTGGAGAAGAGCCATGGATCAGGGAAGGAGCTTGCGCTCCTTGGCCGCATATTCCAGCTCGGCCTGGAAATCCGGGTGAGCGATGCGGATAAGGGCCTCGGCCCGCTCCCGGAGGTTCTTGCCGAAGAGCTTGGCGATGCCGAACTCCGTGACCACGTAGTGCACGTCCGCCCGGCTGGTGACCACGCCGGCTCCAGGTTTCAGCAGGGGTACGATTCGGGAAAGGGTGCCGCCTTTGGCGGTAGCCGACAGGGCAATGACCGGTTTTCCCCCTTTGGAGCGGGCTGCCCCCCGGATGAAATCCACCTGCCCACCGAACCCTGAATAGATGTAGGTTCCGATGGAATCGGAGCAAACCTGACCCGTGAGATCCACCTCCACGGCACTGTTGATGGCCAGCATCTTGTCGTTCTGGCTGATGATGAAGGGGTCGTTCACGTGGTCTACCGGGTGGGCCTCGATGAGGGGGTTGTTGTCCAGGAATTCGTACAGGCGCTGACTCCCCAGGGCGAAGGTGATGACCACCTTCCCCGGGTGAAGGGTTTTTCGCGAGCCGGTGACCACTCCCCGTTCGATGGCGTACATG
>JAUQOX010000274.1 GCA_030550695.1 Gemmatimonadota bacterium
CCCCGCCCGCCCCATCCCCGTGTCCACCTCCAGGTGAAAACGCCCCGGCCGGCCCACGGCCCGCGCCGCCTCGGCCAGGCGCTCCAGAGCCCCCAGCTCCCCCACCACCACGGAAAGCCCCTCCTCCACCGCCCGGCGGTAGCTCCCCGGCGGCAGGGGGCTCAACACCAGCACCGGTCGCCGGACCCCCCAGCTCCGCAGCTGGGCCCCCTCCTCCACCGTCGCCACCCCGAAGCCCCAGGGCCCCAACGGCTCCAGCGTGTCCACAACCCTCCGGGCGCCCAGGCCGTAGGCATCGGCCTTCACCATGGGGAGGATTCCGACTCCCTCCCCCACGGCCCGACGCACCTGGAGGAAGTTGCGACGAAGGGCCGGGGCGGAGACCTCCACCCAGGCCCGGGATCGTGGATCCGTTGACATGCCGGCGAAAAGATGCCAAGAACAAGGCGCCGGCCACAAGGGGAGCCCCATGGGGCGGAGTCGGCCGGCCTTTGCGACGGACCTGATGCGGGAGAGGGGAGCATGAGCCAATCCGACGGTGGAGTCCAACAACCGGCGCAACCGGGTCCACCCGACCTCGGCGGCGGCGTTCTGGACCGGGCCTTGGAACTCGTAACCTTCCTCCGCCGGAGCTGCCCCTGGGACGCGGCCCAGACCCCCCTCACCCTGGTCCCCCACCTTTTGGAAGAGGCCCACGAAGTGGCGGACGCCATCCGGGGGGGCGACCCCCACGCCCTGGAGGGGGAGCTGGGGGACCTGTTGTTGAACCTGGCTTTCCAGGTGGTCCTGGGGGAGGAGACGGGTGCCTTCAGCCGGCGGTCGGTGGTGGATCGCCTGGAGGAGAAGATGCGGCGGCGTCACCCCCACCTGTTCGGCCTCGGGGAGCGGGAGGACTGGGAACGCCTGAAGGCCCGGGAAAGGGGTCGGCACCGAGGGGTCCTGGAGGGGCTGGCCTCGGGGCTGGATCCCCTTCTCCGGGCCCACCGGATCCAGGAGCGCGTGAAGGGGGTGGGGTTCGATTGGGCGGACGCCCAGGGGGCGTGGAACAAGGTGGCCGAGGAACTGGAGGAAGTCCGGGTGGCTCTGGAGGGTGGGGAGAACGGGTCCGTGGAGGAGGAGCTGGGGGACCTCCTCTTTGCGGTGGTCAACCTGACCCGACTTGCGGGGGCCCACTCCGCCACGGTGCTGGACCGGGCCAACCGGAAATTCCAAAGGAGGTTCGAGGCCCTGGAAGCCCTGGCCCGGGAGCGGGGCGTCGTGCTGGAGGAGGCAGGTCTGGACGTGCTGGACCGCCTGTGGGAGGAACTCAAGGCCCGGGAGGGGGAGCCGTGAGGGGCAGGCTTCAGAAACCCGCCACCTTGTCCACCACGTTCAGCAGGGGTTCGCCGGCCAGGTATCGCCGAAGGTTCTCCACGATCAGGTCGGTCTGGCGTCGCCAGAACCGGCGGGAAACGGCGGACACGTGGGGGGTGAGGAGCACGTTGGGGAGGGACCACAAGGGGTGTCCCTGGGGCAACGGCTCGGTGGAGAACACATCCAGGGCGGCCCCCCGGAGCCTCCCCTCCCGGAGCGCCTGGACCAGGGCCTCTTCGTCCACCAGGGCACCCCGGGAAAGGTTCACCAGCACGGCCCCCGGTTTGAGTCGAGCCAAGGCCTCGGCATCGAACAGCCCCTCGGTCCGAGGGGTCTGGGGTGCACAGAGGACCAGGAAGTCGCTCTCCGACAACAGGCGCAGGAACCCCTCCCGGCCGTGGAGAGCTTCCAGCCGGGGGGGGTCCGAGGCCAGCGGCCGGAGGTCGTAGGCCAGGACCCGGCCCCCCAGGGCCAGGACCCGCTTCCCCACCTCCTGCCCCACCCCCCCGTAGCCGAAGATCCCCACCGTCGAGGAGGCCAGCTCCACCAGGGGGTGGTCGGCCCGAAAGAAGGGGCCGGGGTTCCACTCGCCCTTGGCCTGTGCCGTTACGGCGAAGTCCAGCCCCCGGGCGAAGTAGAGGATCATGGCCAGGGCCGTGTCGCCCATGGGGGGACCGTGGATCCCCCGGGAATTGGTGAAGATCACGGGGCTGGCCCGCATTTCGGGGGTGAGGGAGCCTCGGACCCCTGCGGCGGCCGAATGGACCCACCTGAGGGAAGGACAGCTCCGCAGGATAGACGCAGGAATGCCGTAGCCCAGGTACACCTCGGCCCCCTGGACCACCTCCACCAGGCCGGCGTCGGGGTTCGCCACGCCGTCCCCCGATCCGTCGGCGGGGGTCTCCAGCACCTCCAGGACCCACCCGGGGGGCATGGCCGAGCGGATCTCCTCCGCCACCCAGGCCGGGGGGGCCCAGGCCGGGCGGCGGTCCTCGAGGTCCATGACGATCTTGGACACGTCCTGCCTCCCCAGGCGCGGCACCTCAAGGGTAGAGTCGGTTCAAGAGTCTCGGGAAGGGAATAAGCTCCCGGACGTGCTTCCGCCCCGTGATCCAGGCCACCGTCCGCTCGAGCCCCAGCCCGAACCCGGAGTGGGGAAACGTCCCGTAGCGCCGTAGATCCAAATACCAGCCATAGGCCTCCTCCGGCAGCCCTTCTTCACGGATCCTGGCCAGGAGCTTGTCCAGGTCGTCCTCCCGCTGGCTTCCTCCGATGATCTCGCCGTAGCCTTCGGGTGCCAGGAGATCATCGCAGAGGACGGTCCGGGGGTCGTCGGGGTTCTCCTTCATGTAGAAGGCCTTCACCTTCTTGGGGTAGTTGTAGACGAAAAGGGGGAGGTGGGAATCCTCGGAGAGAAGGGTTTCGTCGGCCCCTCCGATGTCGTCTCCCCAGCGGGTTTCGCTTCCCTTACGGGCCAGGAGTTCGATGGCCTCCGTGTAGCTGATCCGCGGAAAAGGCGGCTTCACCGCTTCCAGTTTGGACAGGTCCCTTCCCAGGTACTCCAGCTCGGGGCGGCACCGCTCCAGGGCACGCTCCACCAGATAGGTCACCAGCTCCTCCTGGAGTCTCATGTTGCCTTCCGAGTCCACGAACGCCATTTCCGGCTCCACCATCCAGAACTCGGTGAGGTGGCGGCGGGTTTTGCTCTTTTCCGCCCGGAAGGTGGGACCGAAGCAGTAGACCTTCCTGAAGGCCGGACAGCCGGCCTCCACGTAGAGCTGACCGGTCTGCGCCAAATAGGCGTTCTGTCCGAAGTAGTCGGTCGAAAACAGCGTACCCGCGTGCTCCCCGATGGACCCGGTGAGGATGGGGGTGTCCAGCCGCACAAAGCCCCGTTGATAGAAGAAATCGTGGATGGCCTGCTCCACCTCGGCCCGTACCCGAAGCCCGGCCCGCTGCTGGGAAGAACGGAGCCAGAGGTGGCGATGGTCCAGGAGGAACTCCACCCCGTGCTCCTTGGGCTGGATCGGGTACTCCGGACTGGTTCCCACCACCTGGAGCCGGCGAAGCTGGAGTTCGTACCCCCCTGGCGCCCTGGGCTCGGCCCGGACTTCGCCCCTGACCATCACGGAAGTCTCCTGGGTCAGGCCGGTGGCCGCCTCCCAGGTCTCCTCCTCCAACTCCTGCTTCACCGCCACGCATTGGACATAACCGGTACCGTCCCTCACCACCACGAAGGCCACCTTGCCATGAACCCTGAGCTGGTCTACCCACCCCCCCACCGTCACCTCTTCCCCGGTGTGGCGGGCCAAATCCCTCACCTCCACCATCACGGACTCCTTGTCGGCAAAAAGGTCCCTGGCCAAGCTGCAAGGGAAGGTGCCTGACCTGCGCCTTCCCCTTCCCCTGGAAAATCCGGAAGCTCGGGTCCGGGCCCCGTGGTGTCAACCTTTCCCCCGCGCCCGCCGCCCCTGGTCCCCGGGGCCGCACCTTCAGCCTAACCCACCCCGTAGAGCCGAAGCTTTTCTCCGTGCCGGGCGCGGAGGAGGGCCCGGATCTTCCGGTGGGCCGGCTCGGTGAGTTCCGGATCTTGG
>JAUQOX010000275.1 GCA_030550695.1 Gemmatimonadota bacterium
TCGATGATGTCGCGGAAGTTCTCCTGGATCACCTTCCGGTTGTAGGAACCCTTGGGGGTCAGTTCCCCCCTTTCCCGGTCGAAGTCCCTGGGGAGGATGGCGAAGTTCACCACCCGCTCGTAAGGCGCCAGTTCCAGGTTGGCCGCGGCAATGACCTGGCGGAAGTAGTCCACCGTCTTTTCGGATTGCGGGCCTTCCGCCAGAACGGGATCGGAAAGATCGGGAACGATGAGGAGGACGTTGTATTCCCGGCCGTCCCCCACCACGAAGCACCGGGTGATCCCAGGCACATGGGCCAGCTTCTGCTCGATGGCCCCGGGGGCGATGGTCTGGCCCTTGCTGTTCTTGTAGATGTCCTTGATGCGGTCTACGATCTCGTAGTAACCGCTTTCCCGGCGGCGGAAGATGTCGCCGGTGGCGAGCCAGTACTCGTCGTCGGGCGAAGGAGGAGGTTCATCGAGGTACCGCCCCACGTAGTGCCCCGAAACCTGCAGTTCTCCCTCGTCGGATAGGCGCACCCGGATGCCCGGCAGGGGAACCCCTACGGTGTTGTCTTCGTAGGCCCCGGGAGGCGTCATGAGGATCCCCCCCGTGGCCTCCGTCATCCCGAACCCGCTGCACAGATCCACCCCGTGGCGGTGGAAGAAATGGAACACCGCGGGCTCCAGGGCCCCCGCCGCGGAGAGGCCCCAGCGGAGACGGTCGCCCACCACCTGGCGGAATGCCCCCTCCCGGGCCTCCGCCCCCTGCACCCGATCCATCTCCGCCAGACAAGCCTCGCGGATTTGCTGCCAGCGCCGGGGAATGCTGATGAGACCCGTGGGTCTCACCTCCCTGAGCCCCCAAAGCAGGGTGTCCAGAGAAGGATTCTCGGCAAAGACGTAGGTGCCCCCCCAAAAGATCATCCCCTGGAGTTCCAGGTAGCGCCCGAAGGTGTGGTAGAGGGGGAGGAAGGAGAAGAGGATCTCGTCGTCTCCCACGTTGGGCAAAGCCGCGGCCCGGGCGAAGCGCTTGGTGACGAGACAGTACTCGGAGAACTGCACCCCCTTGGGCATGCCGGTGGTCCCGGAGGTGAACATGACCGTGGCCAGGTCCGTCACCTTCCGCCGCGGCCGCTCTTCCAGGATCCAGCCCGTCTCCTGGGGGCCCAGGCGCGCCAGGGCCTCGGCGAGGACCGATTCTTCAGGGCGGGAAACGCCGGCGTCGGGGTCCAGGAGGAACACGTGGAACGGTCGCTGGGCCAGCGGACGGACGCTCTCGAGCCGATCCCGGATCTCTTCGGTGCCGGCCACCACCAGGTTGATCTGGAGGCGGTCGAAGATCCAGGCCAGGACGTCGGGCGAGAAATGGGGATTCAGGGGGGTGACCAGGATATCGTGGGCAAGACAGGCCAGGTCACAGCAGGCCATATCCAGCTGGTTTTCCGACACGATGGCCACCCGGGGCGGCTCTTCCACCGCGGACCAGAACACCGCCGCGATGGTCCGGATCCTCCGGTAAATAGCCTCGTAGGACCACGACCGGAGGTCTCCCGCCTCCATTTCCTCGAAGAGGGTCCGGTGGGGGTGTTCCGCCACCCGCTGGCGCAGGAGGGCCTCCAGCCCGAAATCCGTGGCCCGGATTACCGGAAAGGTGGTCTCGGCCCACCGCTCCCGGGCCGGAGCATCGGGAAGGGCCCGAAGGAACACCGTACGCCGGGTCTCGTTCAAATAGAGGTGCCACAGTTCCGGTGCCACCAGGCCCACGGCCCCGGCGGCGAGGATCTTCTCGGCCTCCTCCAGCAGGGCCAGGGCAGCCGGGGGCGTGGGATCGGCCAGCCAGGCGTCCAGGAGGTCCTGGAGACGGTGCTGTTTTCCCTTCATCACGAGGCTCCTCGGGGGTCCGGGTTGCAGGGTGCGTTCAAGAAGTTGGATCCCGGGGCGGCGAAGTGCCAGGGGGCGGGAATGCGCTTGGCCCCCTGGTCGGGGGGGGCCTGGCGTCGGGGCATCCGTGTCCAGAAGTTGGACTGCGGGCACGGGTGTTGCGGGGGGACTCCCCGGCGGGGAACCCCGGCAGCCCCCGGGTCCCTCAAGAGCGGTACACCCTACGAAGCCATCCGGAGCCCAGACCATGCCCGAGTTCGCCTATCAGGATCCCTTTCCCTTGGGGAAGGACGAGACCCCCTACCGTCTTTTGACCAAGGAGTTCGTTTCCACCGCCACCTTCGACGGGCATGAGATCCTCAAGGTGGACCTCCAGGGCCTCACCCTCCTGGCCCGGGAAGCCATGCGGGACGTTTCCTTCCTCCTGCGCCCCGGCCACCTGGCCCAGGTGGCGGCCATCCTGGACGACCCCGAGGCCAGCCCCAACGACCGGGGGGTGGCCTTGGCCATGCTCCGCAACGCCGAGGTGGCCGCCGAAGGAATCCTCCCCCTTTGCCAGGACACCGGAACAGCCACCATCCTGGCCAAGAAGGGTCAGCAGGTCTGGACCGGCGGAGGCGACGAGGAAGCCCTTTCGCTGGGCGTGTACGAGACCTACACCCAGGAGAACCTCCGCTACTCCCAGACCATCCCCTTGACCATGTACGAGGAGAAGAACTCGGGCACGAACCTGCCGGCCCAGATCGAGATCCAGGCCACCAAGGGCATGGAGTACAAGTTCCTGTTCCTGGCCAAGGGAGGAGGATCGGCCAACAAGAGCTACCTGTTCCAGGAGACCAAGGCGCTCCTCACCCCCGAGCGGCTGGTGCCGTGGATGGTGGAGAAGATGAAGACCCTGGGCACGGCCGCCTGCCCCCCCTACCACCTGGCCTTCGTGGTGGGGGGGACCTCGGCCGAGGCCACGTTGAAGACCGTGAAGCTCGCCACCACCGGGTACCTGGACACCCTACCCAGCCGTGGCAACGAGCTGGGACAGGCGTTCCGGGACCTGGAGCTCGAGGCCCGGCTTTTGGAAGAAGCCCAAAAATTGGGGATCGGGGCCCAGTTCGGAGGGAAGTACTTTGCCCTGGACGTGCGCGTGATCCGCCTGCCCCGCCACGGCGCCTCCTGCCCCATCGGGATGGGGGTGTCGTGCTCCGCCCACCGGAACATCCTGGCCAAGATCGACCGGGAGGGGATCTGGCTGGAGGAGCTGGAGCGCAACCCCGGACGGTTCATCCCCGAAGCCTACCGGGGGAAGAAGGATACCGGCGCCGTGCCCATCGACCTGAACCGGCCCATGAAGGAGATCCTGGCCGAACTCTCCAAGTACCCCGTGCGGACGCGCCTTTCCCTCACCGGCACCCTCATCGTGGCCCGGGACATCGCCCACGCCAAACTCAAGGAGAGGCTGGACCGGGGCGAAGGCCTGCCCCAGTACTTCAAGGACCACCCCATCTACTACGCCGGCCCCGCCAAGACCCCTCCGGGCCTGCCTTCGGGCTCCTTCGGACCCACCACCGCCGGGCGTATGGATTCCTACGTGGAGCTGTTCCAGTCCCACGGGGCCTCCCTCATCATGATCGCCAAGGGGAACCGCAGCCGGGCGGTGACCGAGGCCTGCAAGAAGTACGGCGGGTTCTACCTGGGCTCCATCGGCGGACCTGCCGCCGTGCTGGCCAAGGAGAACATCAAGAAGGTGGAGCTCCTGGAGTACCCCGAGCTGGGGATGGAGGCCATCTACAGGATCGAGGTGGAGGACTTTCCGGCGTTCATCCTGGTGGACGACAAGGGGAACGATTTCTTTGCCGAGCTGGGGTGAGGGGGGAACGGAATCCAAGGGCTGGAGAGTGGAGCCATCCTCCCTACCTCCTCAATCCTGCGGCCAGCTTCAGCAGCTTACCCACAGGAACGACCGTGACCCTTTCTTCGAGGGGGTATTCCACCGGGCCGGGGTAGACCACCCACAGATGCTCCAGGCGGAGGTCCTCCAAGGCCACACGCATGGATCGGGTCAGAGCGGGCGCATCGGCGTACTTGGCC
>JAUQOX010000276.1:0-1406 GCA_030550695.1 Gemmatimonadota bacterium
ACGAAATCATCTCCTGCTGACATGAGGCTTCAGAAAAGCAAAGGGCCGGCAGTGTGTCTGGCGTGCCGGCCCCTTCCATCTCTATGACGGGGGAATTCTCAGGCAGCCTTCAAGAACTCCCTCATCTGGCGCACCTTGAGCTGCTTGCGCAGGTAACGCAGGGCTTCCGCCTCAATCTGGCGGATCCGCTCCCGGCTCAACCCGAACCGCTGGGCCACCTCCTCCAGGGTGTAGGATCGCCCATCTTCGAACCCATAGCGGAGCCGGAGGACCCGGGCGTGGCGGCTGGGCAGCTCGTTCAGGATCTCTTCGATTCGCTCGCGCAACAGCTGATCGGCCACCATCTCATCCGGCGCTGGGCTCTCCACGTCCCGGATCGCTCCCTCCAGTGTGGTCTCACCCTCATCATCCATTGGCTCTTCTAGGGAGAGCAGCGGCCGGGCCGCGTTCCAGAGCCACTCCACCTTATCGGTCTCCGTTCCCAGCCGCTGCGCGACTTCCTCGGGCGTGGCCGGGCGGCCGGCCTCCTGCTCGATCTGGTGGGCGATCCGCTGGGCCTTCCGCAACTGTTCCTGAGCATGGATCGGCAGACGGATCGTCCGGGCCTGCATCGCCAGGGCCCGGGTGATCGCCTGACGGATCCACCAGGTGGCGTAAGTCGAGAAGCGGCGGCCCCGCTTGGGGTCGAAGCGCTCCACCGCCTTCATCAGGCCCAGGTTCCCCTCCTGGATCAGGTCCAACAGGGGAACTCCGAGACCCTGATACTTCTTAGCCACACTGATGACCAGGCGAAAGTTCGAGGTGATCAGCTTCTCTCGGGCCTGTCGTCCCTCCTCCACCAGCCGCTCCAGACGCTGGCGGACCTCGGGAGGGAGCTGGCCGTCACGGGCCAGGCGTCGGGCCGCTTCCCGCCCGCGGGCCATCCGCATGGCCAGTTCCTTCTCCTCCTCGGCGGTCAGCAAGGGGTGATCCGTGACCTCTCGGAAATAAAGGGAGATCAGATCCCGGTCCTCCGCCAGCTCCCCCAGGACCGGGAGGGAAGTTTCCTCATCCAGTTCGGACTCCAGATCGAGCTCCTCCAGGGAGGCCTCCTCTCCCTCCCAGGGCTCGGTCCAGAGCTCCTCGGTTTCCAGCTCCTCCTCCTCTTCCGGGAGGATGGGGCGATTTCGGCGCACCATGGCAACCTCCTTTGGGTCGCCCAGACCCTTTGGGACTTCCATGCACCAAATCCCTTGCGGGCGCAGTGAGAGCGTGGGAATAGAAGAGAAAAAAGGGGGCGAGCGGTTCTTTTACCGTCCGCCCTTCCCACAGGGGTGCAGGAGGAGGATCTGGCGGAACCCGTTGATTCCAGCCCTATCCAGTAGTTGCGGGGGCGGGATACGAACACGCTACCTCCAGGTTATGAG
>JAUQOX010000276.1:1416-3890 GCA_030550695.1 Gemmatimonadota bacterium
GTTCCAACAAGACGACGAAAGTCACCCGGGCAGACGGCTCACCTATCCGAGGAATACCGGACCAGACAGGAGCAACCTCAAGCGACCGGCCCCGAAGGCAGGCTCCCTAAGTTGCGGGGGCGGGATTCGAACCCGCGACCTCCAGGTTATGAGCCTGGCGAGCTACCGCTGCTCCACCCCGCGACGCGACCATTCCCCTGGCAACGGCCTACTCTCCCAGAGGGTCGCCCCTCCAGTACCATCGGCGCTGGCGGGCTTAACTTCCGGGTTCGGGATGGGACCGGGTGTTTCCCCGCCGCTCCAGTCACCAGGGGAATGGTGAGACTTCAGATATCCTAACCGCACCTTAACAACTGAATCGTGGCAGGAAGGCCGGGCGTCCGGCCTGGGACGCCAGGGGCAGAGCCCCTGACGGACCACCCTTGGGGTGGGTCAGAGGGCATCCGGCTCACGCCGGGAGATCGCCCTCGACCGGCACTCCCTAGAAAGGAGGTGATCCAGCCGCAGCTTCCGCTACGGCTACCTTGTTACGACTTCGTCCCAGTCGCCGACCCCGCCTTCGACGGCTCCCTCCCTCCCCCTCTCAGGGTCCCTCCAATTAGAGAGGCCCTGGGAGGGGGAGGGTTGGGCCACCGGCTTCAGGCGTTGCCGACTCCCATGACGTGACGGGCGGTGTGTGCAAGGCCCGGGAACGTATTCACCGCCGTATGGCTGACCGGCGATTACTAGCAACTCCGCGTTCATGCAGGCGGGTTGCAGCCTGCAATCCCAACTGAGCCCGGCTTTGATGGGATTGGCTCCCCCTCGCGGGTTGGCAACCCATTGTACCGGGCATTGTAGCGTGTGTGTAGCCCCGGGCATCAAGGCCATGCTGACTTGACGTCATCCCCACCTTCCTCCGGCTTGTCGCCGGCAGTCCCCCTAGACACGTGTAACTAGGGGCAGGGGTTGCGCTCGTTGCGGGACTTAACCCGACACCTCACGGCACGAGCTGACGACAGCCATGCAGCACCTGTGCCGGCTCCCCTTGCGGGGTCCCTTCCCTTTCGGGTCGGTACCACCGGCATGTCAAGCCCGGGTAAGGTTCTTCGTTTTGCATCGAATTAAACCACACGCTCCGCTGCTTGTGCGGGCCCCCGCCAATTCCTTTGAGTTTCAGCCTTGCGGCCGTACTACCCAGGCGGCGCACTTAACGCGTTAGCTTCGGCACGGAGAGCGTGGTCAGCCCCCCATACCTAGTGCGCATCGTTTAGGGCGTGGACTACCCGGGTATCTAATCCGGTTCGCTCCCCACGCTTTCGCGCCTCAGCGTCAGGGACGGGCCAGGTGGCCGGCTTCCCCACTGGTGTTCCTCCCGATATCTACGCATTTCACCGCTACACCGGGAATTCCACCACCCTCTCCCGCCCTCAAGGGCCCCAGTATCGGACGGCCTCCCCGAGTTGAGCCCGGGGCTTTCACGCCCGACTTAAGGCCCCGCCTACGCGCACTTTACGCCCAGTAAATCCGGGTAACGCTCGGCCCCTACGTATTACCGCGGCTGCTGGCACGTAGTTGGCCGGGCCTTATTCGCCGGGTACCGTCCTTTCTCGTCCCCGGCAAAAGCGGTTTACACCCCGAAGGGCTTCTTCCCGCACGCGGCGTCGCTGGGTCAGGCTTTCGCCCATTGCCCAAGATTCCCCACTGCTGCCTCCCGTAGGAGTCGGGCCCGTGTCTCAGTGCCCGTGTGGCCGGTCACCCTCTCAGGCCGGCTACCCGTCATCGGCTTGGTGGGCCATTACCCCACCAACTACCTGATGGGCCGCGGGCCCCTCCCGGCGCGACCCGGTTCGTCTCCTCCCCGGGCCTTTCCTCGACGGGCCGTCCCCGTCGAGCGTATGCGGTATTAGCCCCCCTTTCGGAGGGTTATCCCCCACGCCGGGGCAGGTCACCCACGTGTTACTCACCCGTTTGCCGCTAAGAGGGCTCGGCTTGCGCCTACCCCCTCCCCGCTCGACTTGCATGTGTTAGGCACGCCGCCAGCGTTCACCCTGAGCCAGGATCAAACTCTCCGTCGGCTCTTATATCCCCAGGAGGTTGACCTCCCGGGGTGTAAGGTCCGACCGCAAGACTTCTGCCAGACGTCCCCGGACTTCCTGCCACAATTCAGTTGTTAAGGTGCGAGAGACACCACGAACCGTTATGAGGATCAGCCCCCCATAACGGTGGGGCGGGCCTGTGTCGCTGTCAATCGACCGTGCGCCCCGCCACGCTTTCGCTTGTTCAGGATCCAGACGCACTTTATTTTATAGCACAAC
The DNA here is from genome assembly GCA_030550695.1 of Gemmatimonadota bacterium. Lineage (GTDB taxonomy): Bacteria > Gemmatimonadota > Gemmatimonadetes > Longimicrobiales > Gaopeijiaceae > JAUQOX01. Next base: position 3,714 of record JAUQOX010000276.1, read on the forward strand.
CCCGGTCGTTTGTCAAGACTCCCCGGGGGATGGCCAGGACCTCGTTCGATCCCGAGCCATCCACGCCTTTAATATACCGGATCCCCCGTCTGCTGTCAACATCCGGGCGGAGGCTTCAGGGTGTCCCAGCTTTGTCGGGGAGGTCGAGCAGCTGGACGGATTGAGCGCCATGCCCGA
>JAUQOX010000277.1 GCA_030550695.1 Gemmatimonadota bacterium
TGGAGGAATTGCCCTTCACCTACCTCCACGTCTTCCCCTTCTCTGCCCGGAGGGGGACGCCTGCGGCGGAGCTCCCCGGACAGGTTCCGGTGCGGGTGGCGGCGGAACGGAGTCGGGAGCTCCGGGAACTGGGTCTGGAGAAGGGCAGGGCGTACCGGCTCCGGCAGGGGGGACGGCAGGCCGTGGGCGTCCTGGAGGGAAACGGGGGCTGGGCTCTCACCGAGGACTACCTGCGGGTCCGGGTGGAGGGGAGGCCGCCCGGGGGGGGGAAGGTGGTGGAGGGCCGGCTGGCCCTCCGGGGCGAGGACGTCGTCCTGGTGGGGTTTCCCCGGCCTCCGCATCCCCGAAACGACTTGTCACAGGCCGCGGAAGGGCTGTAGCCTTTCCAAGGACAAGGTGAAAAGGTTGCGCCCATGATCGGGCCCGCCGCGAGGACATCCATGAAGCGGGCGTATGTAGAGACGTACGGGTGTCAGATGAACCTGGCCGACGGGGAGCTCATGGAAGGGCTCCTGGAGGCCCAGGGTTATGAGCTGGTTTCCGATCCCGCCCAGGCCGATGTCATTCTGGTGAACACCTGCGCGGTGCGGGAACATGCGGAGCAGCGGGTTCTCGGGCGGGTGGCGCAACTTCAGGGGCTCCGGGCCGGCAAGCCTCACCTGGTCCTGGGGGTGACGGGGTGCATGGCCCAGCGCCTGGGGGAACGGCTCTTGGAGAAGGCACCCTGGGTGGATCTGGTCCTCGGTCCCGACGGCTACCGACACCTGCCGAGGGTCCTGGAGTCGCTCCAGGCCCGGCGGGGGGGGGAAGGGGGAGGCGGCGGCGCCGCCACCGGTCTGGTCCAGCTCCAGGCCTCCCGGGCCGGGGACCGGGGCCGGGGCGGTCTGACCTTGCTGGAGTTCGATCCTGCCGAGACCTACGAAGGCCTGGAGGTCCGGCGGGCGTCGGGGGTCTCGGCCTGGGTCCCCATCCAGCGGGGGTGCGATCACCGTTGCACCTTCTGCATCGTGCCCTATGTCCGGGGTCCCGAGAAGAACCGGGCTCCCGAGTCGGTCCTGGCCGAGGTCAGGGACCTGGCGGAACGGGGGATCACGGAGGTCACCCTTCTGGGCCAGACCGTGAACTCCTACCGATGGGGAGACTGGAGCTTCCCCCGCCTGCTGGAAGCGGTGGCCCGGGTAGACGGGATCCGGCGGGTGCGTTTCACTTCGCCCCACCCCAACGACGTGACCCCGGACCTGGTGGAGGTCATGGCCCGGGAGCCGGCGGTCTGCGAGCAGCTCCATCTGCCCCTGCAGAGTGGCAGCGACCGCGTGCTCCGGCGGATGCTCCGCCGGCACACCGTGGAGGCGTACCTGGAAAAGGTGGAACTGGTGCGGCAGGCGGTTCCCGGGATCGCCCTCACCACGGATCTCATGGTGGCCTTCCCCGGCGAAACGGAGGAAGATTTCCGCAGGACCTTGGAGGTGGTGGAGACGATCCGTTTCGACGACGCCTACACCTACCGTTTCTCCCCTCGGGAAGGGACGCCCGCCACCCGCTTCCCTCCGGATCAGTTCATCCCGGAAGAGGAAGGAAAGGCGCGGTTGGAGGCCCTCATCGCCCTTACCCGCAGAATCCAGAACGAGATCAACCAGGCCGAGGTGGGGCGGGTGGAGGAAGTGCTGGTGGAGAGGAAAGGGAAGGAAGCCGGCACCATGCTGGGGAAGACGCGGAGAGGCAAGGTGGTGATCTTTCCTGCTCCGGAGGCCACCCTGGGGTCCTACCGGCAGGTACAGCTTATCCGTACCACCGGAGCCACGTTCGTAGGTCGGGCGCTGGCGGAGTCGGAGTCCTTGATCCCGGAGGGGTTATGAGCCGTTGGCCGGGAGTACTGGCTACGGTGGTGATGGTCCTTTTGGCTATGGCCTTTGCCGCAGGAAATGCCGGTCATCGCGTCACGGTGAACTTGGGGTTCGTGACCCTCTACCGTACCCCGGTCACCCTGGTGGCCTTCGGGGGTCTGTTGGTGGGGATGCTCGTCATGTTCGTGACGGGGATCGCCTCGGACCTGAAGGTGCGCAGGATCCTCCGGGAGCGCTTCCAGGAGGAGGTCCGGAAGGAGCAGAGCTGGAGCGACCGGGCCCAGCGGGACCTCTTCGCCCAGGACGACCCGGTCGAGGACCGGCCAGGGAGCGAGGCAGGGGAGGGGGAAGGGGGAGGCCCGGGGAGGGGGCGCACCCTCGAGGGGGGGACCCATCTTGCCGACACCCAAACCGAGGAAGGGAGATCCGTGTCACCTTGAGCTTCTTTCGACGGGCCCCGCCGGTGGTGGGGCTGGCGCTGGCCGTCCTGGCCGGGGCCACCCTCCGCTACCTGGGGGTTCCGTTCCCGGGGCCCCTCCCCCTCCTGGCCCTCCTCCTCCTTCCCGTTCTCGCATTCCTTCGACCCGCCCCTTCATCCCCCACCCCCTTGCCGGGGGGAGTCCCCCGTCTCCCGGCACGGCAGTCTGCTGTCGGCCAGGGTGGCCCCTTCCGGACGGGGAGCCCGGTCCCGCCCTTTGCGGGTAGGCTGCTGGCCCTCGGGCCGGCGGCCCTCGCGGGGTTCTGGATGTTCCACCAGGCGGTAATGGCCCGGGCCGGCGACTGCCGTCTGCACCTGACCGACGGTGCCCGGTTCCAGGCCGTGGGCCGCCTGGCGGGTGCGGTGGTGGACGGGCGGGGAGAGGTGCTGCTTCGGGCCCCCGGCCTCGGGGGGTGCCGCCGTCCGGTCCGCTTCGTGGGGGCTCCGGAGCTGACGGCGGCGTGGGGGCCGGGGTCGCTGGTGGTTCTCCAAGGAGAGTGGCGCAGGACGGCGCTTCCCGGTGCCCCGGATCCCCGAGCTTCCCTCCAGTTGTCCTCCCGGGCGCGGTGGCGGGCCCTGGCCGGCTCAGATCCCCTCCGGGCGGGGTATCTCCGGGTGGAGGAAGGCCGAGCCGTCCCGGAGGCTTCCTTTGCCGGGGATGGCCGAGAGGCCGTCCTCGTCCTCCGGGGGAAGGTGCAGAAGCGCCTGGAGGAGCTGTTTCCCCGCAAGGCGGCCCTGGTCTGGGCCCTGGTGCTGGCCCGGCGCGAGGCCCTGGAGCCGGAACTCCGGGAAAGCTTTGCCCGGGCCGGGGTGGCCCACCTCCTGGCCATCTCGGGGTTCCACGTGGGGGTCCTGGGGGGCCTGCTGTTCCTGGCCGCCAGCCCCTGGGGCCTCCCCCACCGGGTCCGCTACGCCGCCACCGCCCTGGGGGTATGGGGCTACGTGGCCCTCATCGGTTTTCCGCACCCCGCGGTGCGGGCGGCGCTGATCCTCACGGCCCTGAGCCTGGGCCGCATGGCGGGCCGTCGGGTGGTTCCCCTGGGCGCCCTGGCCTCGGCCTTCCTCCTTCTGTTCCTCGCCGACCCCTTGGCCGTCCTCCAGCCCGGCTTCCAGCTCTCCTTCGCCGGGACCTTGGGGCTGATGGGGGGGGGCCGTCCCCTCCGGGGGGCCCCGGGCCGGGAAGTTCGGGGCTCGGGGCTCCAGGCCCTCGAAAGGGGTCTGGCCGCCGGGGTGGCCGCCACCCTGGCCACCCTGCCCTTCGTGGTGTGGCATTTCGGACGGATCTCCCTGGTGGGGATCCCCGCCACCCTCCTGGCCGCTCCCCTGGTGACCCTGGCCTTGCCGGCCGTGCTGGGAGCGTTCCTCCTGTCCTTCGTCCACCCTTGGCCGGCAGCCGCCCTGGCCGCCGGCGGCGAGGGGGCCCTGGGCCTCCTGGCCGCCTGGGTGGGGGGGATGGCGGGCCTTCCCTTCGCCTCGTTCTGGGTGTCCCGCCCGGCCCTCTGGGCCGCCGCAGGGGGTTTGGGGGCGGCCCGCCTGTTCCTGGCCCTGGCCAGGGGGGTCTCCCCTT
>JAUQOX010000278.1 GCA_030550695.1 Gemmatimonadota bacterium
CCGCCAAGTGTCTCCGCACCTCGGGTGGCGGATAGCTGCCACAGGCGCCGGCCCAGGAATCCGGTACGGTGAGCCAAAGGGTCAGGGCCCCGGGCCCCCGGGCTTCCACCACCACCCCCGCCCCGCCGGGGCGGGCGGCATCCTCCCCTTCCGCCAAAGTACCGGCATAGGCCAGGCGGGCCGCTTCCCCGGCGTGGACCTCCTCCCGGACGTCCTTGGCCGGCTCCACCACCAGGGCCGCCGCCAAGGCCGCAGCCAGCACCCCCACCAGCCCCGACCCGAAGAACGACGAAGGGGTGTAACGCCGGAACACCGACGCGATTCCGCCGGCCAGCACGATGAAGGAGCCCAAGGCGACCTGGGTTCCGAGCCCCATCATGGGACCGCCCAGGAGGAGCCCTAGAAGGAAGTACAGGTCCGCCTGGGCCTTTCGGAAGCGCAGGTCCCGGCGGGCCTCGGCCCCGGCCCGCTTGAGGTCGTCCCTGGCTTCGCCCAGGAGGGTGCCGCAGCGGCCACAACGGGCGGGATTGCCACGGTAAGGGAGGCCGCAGAAGGGGCAACGCCCTCCGGAACGGGAGGGAGGGGGAAGGGGGAGGGAGGCCGGGTTCGACATGGCGGAAACGGAGGGGTTGGAGGGAGGGGTGGGACCAGGAAGGGGCCCCCTCAGACGTTGGCCACCCGGAGCACCTCCTCCACCGTGGTCACCCCTTCCGCCACCAGGCGCAGACCATCGTCCTTGAGGAGGGTCATGCCGTGGGCCAAAGCGATCCGCTCCAGCGTCCCGGCGCTGGCATCCTTGTGCACGGCCTGCCGGAGTTCGTCGTTCATGACCAACAGCTCGAAGATTCCCGTGCGTCCCCGGTAGCCGGTGCCTCGGCACTCGCTGCATCCCCGGCCCGCCCAGACCTCTTCCAGCGCCGCCGCCGCCGGGCCCAACACGGTGCGCTGTTCGGGACTCAGGCGGGCGGGCTCCCGGCAGGCCGGGCAGATCTTCCGCACCAGGCGCTGGGCCAGCACCGCCTCCACGGTGCTCGCCACCAGGTAAGGTTCGATGCCCAGGTCGATGAGGCGGGTCAGGGCGGTGGCGGCGTCGTTGGTATGGAGCGTGGAGAGCACCAAGTGGCCGGTCAACGCCGCGTGGGTGGCGATGTCGGCCGTCTCCTGGTCCCGGATCTCCCCCACCAACATGATGTCCGGGTCCTGGCGGAGCATGGACCGGAGGGCATTGGCGAAGGTGAGGCCGACCTTTTCGTTCACCGGCACCTGGGGAACCCCCGGGAGCTCGTACTCCACCGGATCCTCCACGGTGATGATCTTTTCCCGTCCCGTGCGGATGCGGTCCACGGCGGCGTACAGGGTGGTGGTCTTCCCCGATCCCGTGGGGCCGGTGGAGAGCACGATCCCGTGAGGCTTGGTGATGACCGACGTGAAGCGTCGGAGCGTCTCCCCGCTCATGCCGAGCTCTTCCAGCCCGATGCGGCCCGCCTCCTTGTCCAACAAGCGAAGGACCACGCTCTCGCCGTGAAGGGTGGGGAGGGTGGAAACCCGCACGTCCACCTGCCGGTCGTGCAGGCGAAGGCGGATCCGCCCGTCCTGCGGAACCCGCCGCTCCGCGATGTCGAGTTCCGCCATGATCTTCAGGCGGCTGATCACCGCTGCGGCCAATTGGCGTGGCGGAGCCACGGCGTCCTGCAGGACCCCGTCGATCCGGTAGCGTACCCGCAGGCCGTCGGGGTAGCTCTCCAGGTGCACGTCGCTGGCCCTGTCGTCCAAGGCCTCCAGGAGGAGAAGGTTCACCAGCTTCACCACCGGAGCTTCGTTGGCCAGCATGACCAGATCGTCCAGCGCCGCATCCTTCTCCCCCGCAGGCCGCACCTCCGCGGCCATCCCCGCCACCACCCCCTCCGCCGTAAGGGAATCCGACGAGTAGACCCGGCGGATGGCGGCCCGCACCTCGGGCTCCGGCAGGCGCACCAGCTCGATGGGCAGCCCCGACAACAGGCGGAGATCGTCCAAGGCCCGCTCGTCCACCACTTCGCTCCAGGTCGCCACCAAGAGGCGGCCTCCCCGACGGGAGAGGGGCATGAGGGCGTGGTGCTCCAGGTATTCGGCGGTGAGTCCCCTGGAGAGACGCTCCGCTCCCTGGAGCAAGACGCCGAAGCTGAGCGAGGTGTCGGACCCCGAGCCCTCCCGCCCCGCCCCTCCCCCGGCCGAGACCGGGGGCGCTCCCTGGCCTTGGGGCGTCATGGCGCCGGGCTCCTCCGGTTCCCGAGGGTGTCCGGGGCCAGGGTATCCGGCACGATGGCCCGGAGCATGGGGGGAAGAAGGGAACGGATGGGAATGAGGCCCTTCAAGAGCTCCGCGTTCTTTTCCAGCTCCTCCCGAAGCCGGCGTTCGTCCTCGTCGTTGGCCACCACATAAGGGGTCAGGAACAGGAACAGCTCGGAATTGGACACCGTCTCGCGGGTGGTGCCGAAGAGGAATCCCAGGAACGGGATATCCTTGAGGAAGGGAATCCCCACCCGGCTCCGCTCCCGTTGCTGGTCCACCAGCCCGCCGATCACCACGGTCTGTCCGCTGCGGGCCAAGATCTGGGTGGTGGCCTCCCGGGTACTGATCACCGGCGCCCCGAACTGAGTCTCGGCGGTGGCGTTGCTCACCTCCTGGGTCAGGAGCAGGTTCACGTACCCGTCCTCGTTGATGGTGGGGCGGATGGTCAGCGCCGTACCCACATCCCGGTACTGGACCACCTGCTGGGTCACCGGCTGTCCCGCAGCCGTGGTGTAGTAAGCCTGGATGAAGGGGCGTTCGCTCCCCACCAGAATCCGCGCTTCCTGGTTGTTCTGGGCCTGGATCAGGGGGCGGGAGAGGATCCGGACATTGCCGCTGGCCGAAAGGGCAGCCAGGGTGGCCGCCACGTTGACGTCGCCGGTGCGGAAGATGTCCAGGGTGAAGGCCTCCTGCGAAGCGGTGACGGGGAGGATCCCCGTGGTCCCCTCCCCCCCCTGGGTCTTCACGTCCGAGGCCGAAAAGCCCACCCCCAGGTTGAGGTCCCCCGTGCGCCTCACCTCGGCGATGACGACCTCGATGACCACCTGGAGGGGCCGAAGATCCAGGGCCGCGATGGCCTGTTCCAGCACAGTCCAGTCCTGGGCGGTAGCCCGGACCAGCAGGGAGTTGGACACCTCGTCCGCTACGATCTGCACCTCCCCCTGTAGGTCCGCCGAGCCCACGGTGATGGTCATGGGCTGGGGCTGGGGCTGGGGCTGGGCTCCCACCCCCTGGGTCTGTCGGGCGGTCTGCTCCATGGCCCGAAGCTGCTGGGAGAGGGTCTGGGCGCCCTGGGTCCGGTTTGCCGCGGCCGGCGTACCCCCCCGTGCGCCCCCTGCCCCGAACAAGGCCTGGAGGGTGCTGGCCATGGTGAGGGCGTTGGCGTGGCGGAGCCGTTGGATGTAGAGCTGACGGGGCACCGCCTCGCCCTCCTGGGGGGTGGCCGGCCCCTGGAGTCGCAAGAACCCCGGCTCCTCGCTCACCGCGACCCCGTGGGCTGCCGCGAGACTCCGGATCAGGGAGGCCACTTCGAGACGGCCCACGGGCTGGGCCGTGCGGAGGGTCACCTGCACCGAAGGGATGTTGGAGAGCACCACGTTGATCCCCGCCGCCTGCCCCATGGCGGTCAGGACGCTGGCCAGATCGTTGTTCTGGAAGTTCAGGGTGATCCCCACTTGCTCCCCGGCGGCCATTCCTCCGGGTCGGAGGAATCCTTGGCGCCGGCCGCCGGGGGGTGGCTCCTGGCCCTGGCCAGGCCAGGGCGCCAGAGCCGGAAAGGCCATCACCAGGGCCAAAACCAGCCCCACCCAACGCCCCACCGATGCGGCCCCAACCCCC
>JAUQOX010000279.1 GCA_030550695.1 Gemmatimonadota bacterium
CTTCGGGGGACTCCTGCTCTTGGCCGGGCTGGTGTTCCTGGCTCCCCTGGTGGTCGGGGGGTTCTTCGTCATGGGGTTGGGTGATACCTGGCTGGATTTTCGAACCCGGGGAAGAGGGACCTAGGGTTCCAGGCCGGACAAGAACCAACGGGAGGTGTCCGTTCATGAAGCTCATTCTGAAGGAAAGGGTGGAGAACCTCGGGGAGCCGGGCGACATCGTGACCGTCAAGGACGGCTACGCCCGGAATTATCTCCTCCCCCGGGGCCTGGCTTTCGAGGCCAGCCCGGCAAACATCCGGCGCCTCGAGCAGGAGAAGGCCCAGGCCGAGGAGCGGGCCCGCAAAGAGTACCTCGAGGCCAAGCGGAGGGCCGCCAAGCTGGAGGACCTGGTCCTGACCTTCCACGCCCGGGCCGGGGAAGACGGAAAGCTCTACGGGTCCGTGACGGCCGCCGACGTGGCGGACCGGGCCAACGAGCAGGGGCTGGACTTCCAAGTGGATCGCAAGCAGGTGATCCTGGCCGAACCCATCAAGGCTCTGGGGATCTTCAAGGTGCCGGTGCGGCTCCACCCTCAGGTGGAGGTTTCTCTGGAAGTTCGGGTGGAGCGGCTGGCGGAGTAGCGTTCGCCCATGGGTCCCTCTTCCCGCCGGCCTCGGCCCTTCCCCCCCGAAGTGGTGAGGGTGGCGCACCTGGCTCTGGACAAGAAGGCGGAAGACGTCCTGGCCTTGGATCTGCGCGGGATTTCGTCGGCTACCGACTTTTTCCTCCTGGCGACGGGACTCTCCGACACCCAGGTACGGGCCATCGCCGAGCACATTCTGGAGGAGATGGAAGCCTCGGGGCTCCGGCCCCTCCACGTGGAGGGGCTGGAGGGGGCCCGTTGGGTCCTGTTGGACTACGTGGACTTCGTGGTCCACGTGTTCCACCCCTCGGCACGGGCCTTCTACCAGCTGGAGGTCCTCTGGGGCGATGCTCCCTCCCAAGCCTTCTCTCCCTGAGGGACTGCGCCGGGGCGTGTTGCCGTCACCGACCCTCTTCCTCCCCTCCGGCCTCGGCCGCTCCCGATTGCCGGAAGGCGCAGCGGCGGGTTACCTTGGCACGGTCGGAGAAGGGGAGGGTCCCTGGCGGGCGCCCGAGGGTTCCTCCGACTCCGCTCGCGTGCTTCCCCCGAGCTCTTCATGGCCGGCGACATGCTGACGTGGCGATTCTTTGACGTGGCGGCCGAGACCTTGCCTGACGCTTTGTCGGCCGAGGTCTTTCCCCTGGGGGGGCGCGGGAGAATCGTGGCCCTGGCGGCCACCCCTTTTGCCCGGAACCAGGGTTGGGCGGAACGGGCCGCGGTGGCGCTGGCCCGGGGGTGGTCAGCCCAGGGTCTTCGCATCTTCATGATGGACCTGGCCCTTGAAGACCCCCGCCTCCACGAGGCCGTCGGGGTTCCCAATACCGAGGGGGTGGCCGACGCCTTTCTCTTCGGAGCCTCCATCGAACACATCGCCCGGGCCTCGCCGGAGGGAAGCTTCTTCTTCGCCTCCGCCGGCACCTTCCCCCCCGATCCGGCGGAGGTCCTTTCCCATCCCCGCTGGAACGACCTGGCCGGAGGATTTTCCGAGGCCTTGGCCACCCTGGTTCTCTTCCTCCCGACCACCGTGCCGGGGGCGGAGAAGATCCTGAGTCGGGCGACGGACATCGTCTTCCTGGCCGGGCAGGGAGAAGCCATGGAGGACCATCTGGGCCCTGCGGCGATCAAGGTGGTGGCGGTGGCCGGCCCCGTGGGTTCGCCGCCCCTGGCCCCTCCGGGCCCCTTCCCGGGGGTGGCGCCCGGGGCCCCGGCTGCCCCAAGGGTACCTGCGTTCCCGCCGGGGGACGAGACGACCCCCCCATGGGAGAGGCCCGCCGGAGAGCCCCACGAACAGCCGTCGCCCGGCGCCTTCGAAGCCCCTGCCCCCGCTCCCATGGAGGAGGGCTTCACCAGCTTCTTCGATACCTTCCCCGACTGGTCCGCAAAGGGAACTGCCGAGGCCGTTCCAGGATCCGGCCCGGGCGCCGAGGAAGGTGTCTTGGCCGGGGGCGGCTTCGAGCTTTCCGACGATTTCCTGGCGCCTGGCCCGGAGCCCGCCGACGGGACTGGCCCGGTGGGCCAGGCGAGGGAGGATGGGATCCCCCCGCCCCCGGAATCGGGACCCTCGGGCGAGGCGCTGCCGGACCTGGAGCCGTGGTTCGGTCCCGAGGCAGGACCTTTCGTCCTGGAGGGGGTGGAAGAAGGGGGGGGAGGCCCGACGTCCGCGCCGACACCCGAGTTTCCCTCCGATTTCGTGGAGCTTCCGCCCGTCCCCGACGACGAGAGCGGGTTTGGAGATCTCCTGGTTCAGGGGCCCGACTTCGGGAGTCCCCCGGCCGCTCCTGCCGGCCCCCAGGGAGCAGGAGCCGACGGGGCAGGGCCGGGCGGTCCTCCGTCGGGGGCCGAAAGCCCCGGGGCCGGCGTCTCCGCCCCCCCCTACCCCCGACCCCCGCGGGGCGAAAGGCAGGTTGCGGCAGAGCGGACTCCGGCCCCGCCTCCCCGCCGGCCTCCCCCCGCCAAGAAGCACCGCCTCCCCGTGGCTGCGGTGGTGGCGGTGGCCCTCTTGGCGGTTGCGGGGACGGTGGCGGCCAGCGTCCTGGGATACCTGAACCTTCCGGCCCTGGCCTTCTTACAGGACGCCTTCGGCCGCCTGCCTGAACCGGCCTTGGTGGCCGAAGGTCCTCAGCCCACCGGCCCGGTGTTGCGATACTCCCTGCGCTTGTTCGACTATCGGGAAGAGCAGTTGGAAGGGGCCAGAGAGATCCTGGAGATCCTGCGATCCAGGCTCCCCGCCCACCTCTTCCATCTGACCTACGCCGAGGGTGTCGGAGGACGACGCGTGGTGGTCCTGGCCGGGCCCGGCACCAGGCCCGAGGAGGTGGAGGCTTTGAGGGCTCCCATCGGGGCCGTGTTCCCCCGGGAGAATCCTGCCGCTTGGGGCGTGCTGGAGACACCCCGGGGGTTCTTCCTCGGAAAGCGAAGCTCCCTGGAGGAGGCCAGAACCTACCTTCGTTCGGTGGAGGCCCGGGGAATTCCTGCGTATATCCTGTCTCACACCTACGACGACGGTTCCTCCGGCTTCGGGATCTGGGCGGGTGCCTATGCCGGTGTGGAGGATGCCCGGCCCATGCAAAGGGCTCTCCGCAGGGCGGGTTTCGGGGACGTTCCCCTTCTGGAACGCAGGGGGCGGGTGCCGGAATGAAGCTGAAGGCCCTGCGTCTGCAAGGGTTCAAGTCTTTTGCCGACCCCACGGAAATCGAGTTTCACGAGGGGATCACGGCCATCGTCGGTCCCAACGGGTGCGGGAAATCCAACATTTCCGACGCCATCCGCTGGGTCTTGGGGGAACAGCGGCCTACGGCCATCCGGGGCGCTCGGATGGAAGAGGCCATCTTCCAGGGCTCGGTGAACCGGCGGCCGGTGAATCGGGCTTCGGTGACCTTGGTGGTGTCCAACGAGGACGGGGCGCTCCCGGTCCCGTTCCAGGAGGTGGAGCTGGGGCGGACCATCTACCGGGATGGAGGGAGCGACTACGCGATCAACAAGTCGCCGTGCCGCCTTCGGGATCTGTTGGACCTCTGTCGCGATACCGGGCTGGGAGCCAACGCCTACGCCATCATCGAAAGCCGGATGATCGACGCCATCCTGTCGGATCGGGCCGAAGAACGGCGGGCCCTCTTCGAAGAGGCGGCAGGAATCGGAAAATACAAGGATCGGCGGAAGAGCGCGCTGCGCCGGCTGGAGCGGGCCGAGGTGGACCTCCAGCGCTTGGACGATCTCATTGCCGAGGTGGAATCCAAGGTGCGCTCCCTGGCCCGGCAGAAAGG
>JAUQOX010000280.1 GCA_030550695.1 Gemmatimonadota bacterium
CGCCCAAGCTGCTCGGCTGGCCAGGATGTTCCAGGAGAACTTCCGCCAGTTCGAGGGGACGGTGGGGCCGGAGGTGGTGGCGGCCGGACCCAGGATCGGCTAGAGAGCTCGTGGTTTCTCCCTTTCCCTGAATCATCCTCGACGGAACCGTCGGCGGATGACCGGGTCCAGGGGGGAGGCCGTTCGGTCTTTCCATGGAGGAGGCGTTCCTTGAGCGAGTCCTACTACCGCCCTGAAGACCTTCGCCGCTTCGGCGAGATCGGAGAGTTCGCGCCGGAGCTGGCCAGGAAGTTCTTTGACTGGTACCAGGCGGTTTTCCGCGAGGGGGCGTTGTCCGAGAGGGAGAAGGCCCTCATCGCCCTGGCGGTGGCCCACGCCATTCAATGCCCCTATTGTATCGATGCGTACTCCGAAGCTTGCTTGGAGAAGGGGGCGGATCCCGAGCAGATGACCGAAGCCGTGCACGTGGCGTCGGCCATCCGGGGGGGGGCTTCCCTGGTCCACGGGATCCAGATGAGAACGCATCTCGGTAGGCTGGGGATGGGTTGATGGCCAGGTTCCTCCCCACCCTTCGGCGGAGAGCTTCTCCCCTGGCCTCCCCTGCAGCCCAGCGGGCGGTCCTGGAGGGCTTGGAACTTTCCATGGGCTTTTCCCAGGCCCTGGAAAAGGTGGGTCTTTTCCCCCTGCGGTCGGTGGGGATCACGGTGCTCCAGGTGAACGTGGGTAAGCTGTGCAACCAGACCTGCCGGCACTGCCACGTGGATGCAGGCCCCGACCGCACCGAGGTCATGCCCGATGCGGTGGTGGAGGCCGTATTGGGGGTCTTGGAGAAGACGGAGATCCCCACCCTGGACCTCACCGGGGGAGCCCCCGAGCTTCACCCCCGCTTTCGGGAGATGGTGGAGCGGGCCAAGGGGCTGGGGCGGCACGTCATGGACCGCTGCAACCTCACGGTGCTGACCCTCCCCCGCTTCCACGACCTCCCCGAATTCCTGGCCGAGCATGGAGTGGAGATCGTGGCATCCCTCCCCCACTTCGCCCGACACCACACGGATGCCCAACGGGGGGACGGAACCTTCGAGAAGAGCATCCTGGCCCTGAGGCGGCTGAACGAGCTGGGGTACGGGCGGGAGGGGAGCGGCCTGGTGCTGAACCTGGTCACCAACCCCGCGGGAGCCTACCTCCCCGGCCCTCAACACGCCCTGGAAAAGGATTGGAAGCGGGAACTGGAGCGGCGCCACGGGATCGTGTTCAACCGGCTCCTCACCCTCACCAACATGCCCATCAGCCGCTTCCTGGAGTATTTGCAGGAAAGCGGCAATCTCCACCGGTACATGGACCGCCTGGTCCAAGCCTTCAACCCCCTGGCGGCCCAGGCCGTGATGTGCCGCTACACCCTCTCGGTGGGGTGGGACGGGACGCTCTACGATTGCGATTTCAACCAGATGCTGGAACTGCCCGTGGCTCCTCCGGCCCCCCGCACCATCCAGGAGTTCGATGCGGCCCTGTTGGAGGGCCGAGAGATCGTCCTCGGCCCCCACTGCTTCGGCTGCACGGCGGGCCAGGGGTCCAGCTGCGGGGGGGCGGTGGCCCTCTAGTCCGCCCGTGGCCTCCCCCCTAAGCCTGTGGCCCCTCCTGGGCCGAGATCCTCCATCAACCGACCTTCGGCGGGCCGGGGCACCCCGGGGGGCCCCGGCTTCCACGGAGGTTACCTTCCCAAGAACCTCCGGAAGAAGTCCTCCATGGCCCCGAAGGTGGTGAGCCAGCGCTGGAACACGAGAAAGTCGTGGACCTCGTCGGGGAAGACGATGACTTCGTGGTAAACCCCGTGGGCCCGTAGGGCCTGGACCAACCCCACGGTTTGTGAGAAAGCCACGTTCCGGTCGTCGTCACCATGGACCAGGAGCACCGGCGACTTCCAGTTCGCCACCTGGGACACGGAAGACGAGCGGAAGCTCACCGCCCCCGGATCCAGGGTTTCGCCCCACAGGTGGACTCCGGCGATGTCCACCCCGGCGGCAAAGACGTCGGAGTTCCGGGCGAGCCCTTGGGCCGTGAGGATCCCTCCGTAGGAAAGGCCCCACAGGCCGATCTTGGAAGGATCCACATCGGGGCGGCTCTGCAGATAGCGACCGGCGGCCAGAATGTCCTGATATTCCCGGTTGCCGTTCCTGCCGGTCCCCCCGGGGTTCCGGAAGGCCCGACCGTAGCCGATCCCGCTCCGATAATTCACGCTCAGGACCACGTACCCCTTGTTGGCAAAGTACTGGTTCACCCCGTAGGCCCAGTGGTAGAAGATCCGGTCGTGGTAGCCCAGGAACATCTGCCGCTGGGGACCTCCATGGATGAAGATCAGGGCGGGCCTCCGTTCTCCCGGACGAAGGTCCCGGGGTAGGAAAAGCTGGTTGTAGAACTCGAAGCCGTCTTCAGCCTGGAGGGTCACGTTCACCGGGGTCACGTGCCGCGCCCTGGGGAAGCGGGCGGGAAGTTCGGTGAGGGTGCGGGCCGTGCCGCCCCTGGCCGGCACCACCCCCACGGAAAGGGGAAGGTCCGGTCCGGCCATCAGCACGGCCACCAGGGTGTCCGAGGCCAGGGCGGCGGGCTTGGTCTCGATGAGGTCGCCGCGGGTAAGCTGGCGGTTACGGCTTCCGTCGGTGGCCGCCGCGAAGAGATCCCGCCGGTGGATGTCCCCCATGTTGGCCGCATAGTAGAGGGTCCTGCCGTCCCGGGACAGGCTCACGTACTCCACCTCCCCTTCGCCCGGAGTGAGGTCGATGGGGTCCCCCCGGTGGCCGTCGGCCGCCACGGCGTAGTAGTGTCGCCAGTTGCCGGGCTCGGCCAGGAACACGAGGTGCCGGTGGGCCCACATGAGGTTGCTGAGGTTGGTGAAGGCCGTGTCGCCGGGCCGGTTGTGCCAGACCTCTTTCCCCCGCCCCGTGGCCAGGTCGGCTACCCAGAGGGACAGATCGTAACCGCCCGCGAAGGTGGACCGCTCCAGCCCCGCGGGAATGGAGTCCCGGTCCACCCCTGCGGGCCGGGTGGCCCGGGCTCCGAAGGGCAGGCCCGGTCTGCGGACGAAGGCCACCTGGGTGCCGTCGGGGGACCACACCGGGGAAGTGTCCCGGTCCACCCCGGGGGCCAGGTACCGCACGGAGGGGATGTAGGTGTCGTAGACGCCGATAAAGGAGTGGTCGTCCCGGTTGCTCACGAAGGCGATGTAGCGGCCGTCGGGAGACCAGACGGGGTTGCCGTTGGTGCCCCAGGCCCGGAAGAGGGGCGGCAGAGCATCGGTCCGTTCCGTCAAGGAGGTGCCTACGTTCACCGGCGCCCGGTAGATCTGACCGTCCCGCACGAAAAGGACCCATTGTCCGTCCGGGGAAAGGACCGGATTGCTCCCCGCCGCCACCCGCCACGGGACCCCGCCGGAACTCCCCACCGCCCAGATGGCCCGTTCGGCGCCCCGGGGGTCGCTGGCGGGGTTGGCCACCCACCCCACGCTGTTGGGGGTGTGCCCCCGGACGAAGACGATGACGGACCCGTCGTCGGAGATCCGGATGGAACTGAGGTCGGTGCCGTCGTCCTCCGTCCAGTGGGTCAACCGCACCGGTCGGAAGTCGGGGGCGGCAGCGGTGTAGACGTTCCGTCGGCCCAGCTCCACGGAAATCCAGGCAATCCGTTCGGCGTTTCGGGCGGCCACCACTTCGGCCGGCCAGGGGGGGCTGAGGATGTCCTCGAAGGTGAACCCCTGGCCCTGGAGAGGACGCGGCAGGACGCAACTCCCGACGGCGAGGCAGGCGAAAGCCCGGCGGACAAGGGCAGCGGCCGGGGAGATCCTGGTGGGGCTCGGGGGGGTGAACAGGTGCCGAGGCATGGCTTTCC
>JAUQOX010000281.1 GCA_030550695.1 Gemmatimonadota bacterium
GAGGCAGACGCCTTCGGGGCGCTGGTGGCCCGCCGGGTCTACGAGCATCACCTGGAGCGAAGGCGGGGATGACGGCTCCGGAGGGCCGGTGACCCCCTGCAGGTTTTGCCCCCACCCCAGGGGTCGGTGGTGGATCCTGGGGCTCCTGGCGGGGGGGGAACTCCTGGCCATGGGGGTCTGGTTCGTGTCGGGGGCGGCGGCGCCGGTCCTCGAAGAGCTCTGGGGTCTCTCCCCTTCCCAGGTGGGCTGGCTCACCACCTCGGTGCAATTGGGTTTCGTGGCGGGGACGGCTTGGGTGGCCCTCACGAATCTGGCCGATCTCCTCCCCGCCCGTTGGCTCTTTTTCGCAGGAGCCTGGGGCGCGGCCTTGGCCAACGCCCTCCTCGCGGTGGCTCCGAGCCTGCCTTGGGCGTTGGCAGCCCGCTTCGCCACGGGGTTTTTTCTGGGGGGGGTCTATCCGGTGGGGATGAAAATGGCCGCAACCTGGTTTCGACGGGATCGGGGGGTGGCCTTGGGGGTGCTCGTGGGAGCCCTCACCGTGGGAAAAGCGACGCCGTTCCTGCTGGGTGCCCTTCCGGGGGTGGGTTTCGAGGGTGTGGTGGGGTGGGCGTCTGTGGCGGGGTTGGTGGGGGGCGCCTTGGTGCTTCTCCTTTACCGGGAGGGCCCTTGGCCGTTCCGCCGCCCCCCCTTCTCATGGGCGCTGGTGGGGCGGGTCATGGGCCACCCTCCCGCCCGTTGGGCGGTGGCAGGTTACCTCGGGCATATGTGGGAGCTCTATGCCATGTGGACCTGGGTGCCCGTCTTCCTGACCCAGGCCGTGTCAGGAGGGGGCGCAGGGGGTTGGGATCCGACCCGATTGGGCAATGCCCTGGCCTACGGGGCGTTGGTCGCGGGCGGTCTGGGATGTCTTTGGGGGGGGTGGGCGGCCGATCGGATCGGCCGGGAGAGGGTGGCGGGGTGGGCCATGGCCCTGAGCGGCCTGGCCTCGCTGGGGGTGGGGTGGGCGGGGGATGCTCCCCTTTGGTGTCTGGCGGCCCTCACGTGGTTCTGGGGGTTCTTCGTCGTGGCGGACTCTGCCCAGTTCAGTGCTCTGGTGACGGAGGTGGCGCCGCAAGACGCCGTAGGCACCGCCCTGACCCTTCAGACCTCCCTGGGCTTTCTTTTGACCCTGGCCACAATCCAGGGGGTGCCGTGGGTGGTGGAAAGGGCCGGCTGGGGCTGGGGTTTTGCCCTTCTGGCCATGGGGCCGGCCCTGGGAATCGGCGCCATGGCCCGCCTGAGCCGGGTGCGGGGGGTGCGGTAGGGTAGTGTCCAGGCCGGGGTGGGCATGGGGCGGCGTCGCTCCTGTTCCCTCGGCCGTGAGGCGGATCCCCAGGCCCCCTCGGGCAAGAGCCTATCCGGGCCGAGGTACCGCGCATTGCTTTCACACAACCCCATCGCTATACCTTAACTGGCTTCCGACTTCTCCGTCCGAGCCGTTCCCTGATTCAGCAACCCCAATGAGGGAGGTCACGCCCATGCCCATGCGGACCTGGCTCCTGGTTCTCTGCCTGTTCGGCCCGATCCCGTTCGGGTCGACCATGGCGGCGCAGCAGACGGGAGTGCTGTCGGGTAGAGTGACGGATGTGGAAAACGGCAACCCCCTGGCGGGGGCCCAGATCGTGGTCCAGGGGGGGAGCCAGCCCTACGGCGGTATCAGCACCTCCGACGGGAGTTTCCGCATCCCTCTCCCCCCGGGGCGTTATTCCGTGGTGGTGGAGTTCCTGGGCTACCGGGCCGAACGGATTCCCACCGTCCTGATCCGGGCCGGCGAGACCACCACGGCAGACGTCCAGCTCACCTCCACGGCCCTTCTGCTGGATGGCCTGGTGGTGAGCGCTTCCCGGGGGGTGGCGGAGAAACAGGTGGATGCCCCGGCCTCCACCCATATCGTCGGGTCCGTGGAAATCCAGGAGCGGGCCGTGACGACCCCCGTGGAGCACCTTCGGGACGCCCCCGGCGTCGACATCATCACCCATGGGGTGCAAGCCACCAATGTGGTCATTCGCGGCTTCAACAACATCTTTTCCGGCGCCCTCCACGCCTTGACGGATTATCGCCTGGCCGGGGTGCCGTCCCTGCGGGTGAACCTTCTGCATCTGGTGCCTGCCAACAACGAAGACATCGACCGGATGGAGGTGGTCCTGGGCCCCGGCGCGGCCCTCTACGGCCCCAACACCGCGAACGGGGTCTTGCACATTCTGACCCGGTCGCCCCTGGAATCCCAGGGGACGACCCTTTCCCTGGCGGGGGGGGAGCGTTCGGTTCTGCAAGGCGGCTTCCGCACCGCCTTCCTGGTGAACCGACGCCTGGGGGTCAAGCTCAGCGGGCAGTACATCCAGGGACGGGAGTGGGAGTACCTGGATCTGGGTGAGGACGCGGCCCGGAAGGCGGCTTTGGCCAACCCGCAGGCTTGCGTCTCGTCCTTGGTGAATCTCAGGAACTTCGATCAGGCGACGGCCCAGCTGGCCTGTCAGCGGGTGGGGCTCAGGGACTTCGACTTTTCCCGCTACGGCCTCGAAGCCAGGGCCGACTACCGCTTTGCCCGAGACGGACTGGCGGTTCTCACCTATGGCCGGACCTCCGCCTCCAGCATCGAGCTCACCGGCCTCGGGGCGGCCCAGGCCGGGGACTGGACCTACCAGTTTCTTCAGGGGCGCCTCCGCAAGGGTCGCTTCTTTGCCCAGGCCTACGTGAACTCCAGTGATGCCGGAAACACGTTTCTGTTGCGGGATGGGGTTCCCCTGGTGGATCAGTCCAAATTGGTGGTGGCCCAGGCCCAGCACGGCTTCGGGCTCTGGGGAGGGCGGCAGGACTTTACCTACGGGGTGGATTTCTTCGGGACCCGCCCCGAAACCAAGGGTACGATCAACGGTTCCTACGAAGACAAGGACAACGTGGACGAGTGGGGGGTCTACCTGCAATCCAAGACGGGTTTGACCCCGAAGCTCGATGTGGTCCTGGCCGGCCGACTGGATTCCCATTCTGCGTTGCCGGAGGACGTCTTTTCGCCCCGGGCGGCGCTGATCTTCAAGCCTTTGGAGGGGCAGAGCTTCCGCGCTTCCTACAACCGGGCCTTTTCCACCCCCTCCACCCTCAACCTCTTCCTGGACATCTCGGCCGGCGCCGCTCCCAATACCCAGCTGGCCGCTTTGGGCTACACCCTGCGTGCCTTCGGCACCGGCAAGACCGGCTACTCCTTCCAGAACCCCGACAAGAGCCTGAAGGGGATGCGGTCTCCCTTCAACCCGCAGGGAGCGGACAAGCTCCTGCCGGTGAACGTTTCGGTGGCGTGGCCCTTGGCCGTGGGGGCCGCCGCGGCGGTGGCGGCCCGCCAGGGGACCCCCTTGCCGCCTTCCATCGTCCAGCTCCTGAACAGCCTTCAGCCCACCCCGGCCCAGGTGGGCCTCAACGTGTACGATCCGGTCACCTTGAAGACCACGCCGGTGGCCCAGGCGGAGGTCCGACCGGTCCCCCCCATCCGGGAGAGCTACACGGAAACCTTCGAGCTGGGGTGGCAGGGGGTCCTGGGTAACCAGCTCCGGGTCATGGCGGACGTCTATCGGGCCAAGATCACGGATTTCACCTCTCCCCTGACCCTCACCACGCCCCTGATCCTCCTGAACGGCCAACAGGTGGCCGCCTTCATCCAAACTCCCATCGTCACCGCCCTGACCCAGCAATACATTGCCGCGGGTCTCCCCCCCTCCCAGGCCCAGACCAGGGCCTTGGCCGATGCCCAGACTCTGGTGCCCCAGTTGGCCACAGCCTTGGGATCGGTCCCGGTGGGGGTCGTTTCTTCGCCGGAGGTGGCCGCGAAGGGGGCCG
>JAUQOX010000282.1 GCA_030550695.1 Gemmatimonadota bacterium
GTCTCGGTAGCCGAGACGGCTTTCCAGGATGTGTGGACCCGGGCCGAGCTGACCGCGGCCGTGGTGGCCGTGGACGCCGCCCAGGCCGACTCTCTGCTGGACGGGCTGGATCGTTTCGTGGACGCGGACGGCAGGGCCCTGGTGCTCCGGGTCGAGAGGTCCTTCCGGTAAGATGACCACCCGCCGCCAGGCCCGCCTCAACGAGACGCTCAAACGCGAACTCTCCGAGCTCTTGGCCCGCAAGGTCCGGGATCCCAGGGTCGGGCCGGTGGTGGTGACCGACGTTCGCGTGACCGCGGACCTCTGGCTGGCCCGGGTCTTCGTGCGGCCCCTGGGGTCCGGGCGCAGGGTGGAAGAGGTCCTGGAGGGCTTGGCAGCGGCCGCTCCCTTCCTGAGGCACGAGCTGGGGAAGGCCCTCCGCATCCGCAGGGTTCCGGAACTGAGGTTCCATTACGACGACACCCTGGACGAAGCGTTGAAGATCGAGCGGCTCCTGAAGGAGGTGCTTCCGCCGGAGGGAGAAGCGCCGCCGGGCGCCTCGGAGGGAGGGCCGGAAGGCGATGGGGGAGGGGGTGAGGGGCCGTAGTGCGCGGGTTGCTTCTCCTGGACAAGCCCGAAGGGCCCAGTTCCCACGAGTTGGTTGTGGAGGTCCGGAAGGCCTTGGGGGTCCCGAAAGCCGGTCATGCCGGCACCCTGGACCCCATGGCCAGCGGATTGCTCCTGGTCCTCGTGGGATCGGCCACCCGGCTTTCCGAGTACCTCGTGGGGCTGGACAAGGTCTATGAGGCCGAAATCCGGCTGGGGGAGGAGACGGCTACCGACGACCGGGAAGGTCCCGTCCTTTTCCGATCGGAAGGGTGGAGGGACCTCGACCCGGCGGACGTTCTGGCCGCCCTGCGGAGCCTGGAGGGAGTCCAGCGCCAGGTGCCGCCGGCCTATTCTGCGAAGAAGGTGCGCGGCAAAGCCGCCTATCGTCTGGCACGGCGGGGAGAAACGGTGGCGCTCGACCCTGTGGAGGTGGAGATCTTCCGGGTGGAACCTCTGGAGCTCCGGATTCCCCACCTTCGCCTGCGGATCCACTGTTCCAGCGGCACCTATGTTCGAGCTTTGGCAAGGGATCTGGGGCGGATGTTGGGGGTAGGGGGGCACCTCAGCCGGCTCCGGCGCACCGCCGTGGGGCGCTTCAAGATAGAAGACGCCCTCCCCCGGGGTGCTCTGGAGGGCACCCACCCCCCCGAGCTGCCGCTCCTCTCCCCTGCCGAGGCCCTGGCCCATCTGCCGGCTGTGGAGGTGGGGGAGGAGGCGGCCCGGCACCTCCGCCAGGGCCGGCCTATTTTCTGGCCGGACCTGGGCTTGGGACCCGGAGAGCCCATTCGGGTGCTCCAGGGAGAGGAGCTGGTGGCCGTCGTCTGTCAGGAGGAGAGCCTACTCCGGCCCCGAAAGGTGATGGCGGGTGATTGAATACGCGGTGGATCCCTCCCTTCCCAGCGGCCTTCCTGAGGACGGCCGGGGGACGGTGGTGACGGTGGGGACCTTCGACGGTGTTCACCGGGGGCACTGGGCCGTACTTCAGGAGATCCGGCGACGGGCCGAAGCGTCGGACCGGAGAAGCGTCCTGGTGACCTTCCATCCCCATCCCCTGCAGGTTGTCCGGCCCGACGAGGCACCGCCCCTTCTCACCACCCCGGTGGAGAAGAAGGAGATCCTGGCGGAATCGGGCCTGGACTATGCGGTTTTCCTCTCCTTCAACCATGTGCTGGCGGGCTACTCTCCCCGAAGGTTCGTCGAAGAGATCCTGGTGGGCCGCCTGAAGGTGTCCGAGTTGGTCATCGGATACGATCACGGGTTCGGAAAGGGTCGCTCGGGCGACGTCCAGACCCTTCGGACCATCGGGGCCGAACTCGGGTTCCTGGTGGATGTGGTGGCGCCGGTGTTGGCGCAGGGGGTGCCCATTTCCTCGAGCCGTATCCGGAAGGCCCTCTTGGCCCGGGACATGGAAGGGGCGTGGGAGGGTCTGGGTCGCCCGTACAGCCTGCGGGGTATGGTGGTGAAGGGGGATGGCCGGGGTCGCCGACTGGGGTTCCCCACCGCGAACCTCTGGATTCCGGTAAACGGGAAGCTGATCCCTCCTCCGGGGGTGTATGCGGTCCGGGCGGCCCTCCGGCAAGGCACGTTCGGAGGGGCGATCCACGTGGGGCCTCGGCCCACCTTCACGGGTTCCCCCCCAACGGTGGAACTGCATCTTTTGGATTTCGAAGGGGATCTGTACGGGCACGAGATCCGGGTGGAGTTCTTGCGCTTCCTGAGGGAAGTTCGGCCTTTTGCGTCCGCCGCGGCCCTGGTGGAACAGATGCGCTCCGATGTGGCCGAAAGCCGGCAGGTCCTGGAAGCGGTGCAACGAGGGTTCCCGGGGGGGGTGGCGGAGTGGGACCGGACGGGGGGGAACGGAGGGGGGTGAAGGGGGGATTGTATTGAAAGAGCCATGAGAACACGTTAGGTTAATTGGCTTTTTTCTGCTTACACTACGCTTCCCTTGCAGCCCAGACTCCTGCGGAGGCCCCGGAACATGCCCATCGACAGAGAAGCCATCATCAAGAAATACCAGCTCCACGAATCTGATCGTGGCAGCCCCGCGGTCCAGATCGCCCTCCTGACTGCCCGCATCAACCATCTGAAGGATCACTTCGAGACCCACAAGAAGGATCATCACAGCCGGCGGGGCCTCCTCAAGATGGTGGGCCGGCGCCGGCGCCTGTTGGAGTATCTGCGCCGGACGGACCTGGAGCGGTACCGACAGCTCGTGGCGGATCTGGGGCTCCGCCATTGAGGGGGGCCAGGCGGCGACGGCCGAGGGCCGTCGCCGCTCCCGTTTCCTGCCCCGGTATTCCCATGGCATCCAGCCCTCGCGCTCCGTTCGGCCCGGGCCCGGCGCGGCCCTCCGAGGGGGTCGGGGGACTTCCCTCGGCCGCCCGCGGCGGGCCGGCAAAAAAAAACGATGCGACGTGACGATGCGTTAGACGTAACCCGAACCGAAGAACGGAAAGACACGACATGACCCACAGAGTGGAACACCAGTTTGCCGGACGACCCCTGGTGATCGAGGTGGGGCGGATGGCCCGCCAGGCCGCAGGTTCCTGCCTGGTCCAGTTCGGCGAGACCGTGGTCCTGGTGGCGGCTACGGTACACGACAAGCCCACCCACCTTCCCTTTTTCCCCCTGACCGTGGAGTATCGGGAGCGGAGCTACGCGGGAGGCAAAATCCCGGGCGGTTTCTTCAAGCGGGAGGGACGCCCCACCGACGAGGAAATCCTCTCGGCCCGCCTCATCGATCGTCCTTTGCGGCCCCTGTTTCCGCCGGGGTTCATGCATGAGACCCAGGTGGCTTGTTTTCCTCTGAGCGCCGACCAGGAGAACGACGCCGACGTCTGGGGCATTTTTGGTGCCTCCTTGGCCTTGAACCTCTCCCCCATCCCCTTCCGGACGCCCCTGGCAGGGGTACGCATGGGACGGATCCAGGGCAACTGGATCCTGAACCCCACCTTCCAGCAGTTGGAATACTCCGACGTGGACATGGTGGTGGCCGGCACGGAGGAGGCCATCCTCATGGTGGAGGGTGGCGCCGTCGAGGTCCCGGAAGAGGAACTCCTGGTGGGTCTCGAGGTGGCCCACAGGGGGATCCGGGAACTCATCGCGATCCAAAAGCCCATCATCCAACAATTCCAGGTCCCGGAAATGGCGTGGACTCCCATCCTGCCGGATGAAAAGCTCCGGGCCAAGGTGGAGGCCCTGGCGGCGGGCCGGGTGGCTGAGGCTCTGCAGTTGGCGGAGAAGCAGGAAAGGAACCAAGCCCTGGCTTCCGTGCA
>JAUQOX010000283.1 GCA_030550695.1 Gemmatimonadota bacterium
CAAGGGCGGGCCGGCCCCCGGCGGGCGGAAGTCTTCCCTCCTCAGGCTGGGGGGAGGGGGGCTGGGGGACATGGGGGCCCGGCTTCCTTCTTCCCTTCCATCGTGGTCCGGTGTTTCGCCTCGTCCCGGGCATGGCCGCCAGGATGGGGCGCCCGCCGGGGCGCCGCCATGGCTGGTTGGCCCGGCCGAAGGGGCCCGCCCCGGACCTGCGGGGAGCCCGCCCCGCCGGGCAACACCTCCTTGGGGCGGGGTGGGGTCCGGAAGGGTTCAGGGCGGCGGAGCCTCAGAAGTTCCAGACGAAGTTCACCAAAGGCACCGCCACGGTACTGCCCATGCCCAGGGGCACCACCAGACCCAGGTCCGCGGACAGCCGACGCCCGAAAAAGCGGGGCCCTGCGGAAAGGAGCCACCCCTCCCCTTCCGGCAGGAGGTAGTTTTCGGATACGATCTTGAGGCCCCGGCCCAGCCGCCTCTCCCCTCCCACCATGACGGCAGGGGCCTCTGCCAAGCGATCGTTCCAGAACCCGTAGCCGATGCCCACGGTCAGGGCCGAGGAACGCCAGGTGCGGGTTCCCACGCCGTACAGGATGCCGAAGCGGTCCTCCTCCACGGCGAACAGGAGTACCCCCGCCGCCAGGGCCGAGGCACCCGCACCTTGCCAGACCCGCAGCTTTGGGGCGATCCAGAAAGGGCGACTCCCGCCCCCCCCGAAAATGAGGGGGGTCCCCGCCGAAAGGGTCAGGGCATCGCTGAAACCGAAGGCCAGGAACGGCATGACCACCTCGTAGACGGCCAGATAGCCCCTTCCCTTAGGGAGGGTTCGGGCGGTGGGCCCAAAAAAGAGCCGGGTCTCGTTGGGGTCGGGGGGCCAATACTCGCCCCGGACCACTTCTCCCGGGGCCGTGTTCAGAGCCTTCACCTGGGCCAGCCGGACCTCCACCTCGGCCCCGGAAACCAGGCGGAAGGTCAAAGGATCGCCCAGGGCCACCACCTGCCCGTAAAGGACCGACCCGTCCTGGAGGACAAGTTCCTGGACCTCGCCCGGGGCCGCCAGCCGCAGGGCAAGGGGACGTTCCTGGGCCTGGGACACCCCGGCAAGAACCAAGCAGGCCCAAAGGACCGCCCCGGCCAGGGTCAGGAGCCCACGACCTCCTTCGCCTCCCCCCCTTTCCCCGGAGCCGAGCCCGCCCCGGGCCAGGGCCCGGCCGTCAGCCCCTCCAGCCCCCCGCCGGAGGCCGTCCAGGAACGCCGGAGATGCCGGTCCCGCCGTCTCCCCCTTCATGGTCCCTCTCCCTCGTCATGGGAACCCGTTTCCCCCTCCACCCTACCCCACCGGTGCCGGGACACCAGAGCCAGGATCATCGCCACGGCCAGGACCACGATCCCCCCGGTCACCCACCAGCCGGACTCCAGAACCATCCCTCCGAGACCCAGGGCGGCCCCTGCCCAGAACAGCCGGATTTTCCAGCCGAGGAAGGGATCCGGCCCCCGGCGCCGTCTACTGGGAAAGAACATCCCGGCGCCTTTCCAGGAAACGTCGGACTCCTTCTCGACACTCCGGGCTTTGACGGGCCTGGACGTTCACCTGGGCGCCCCGCTCGATGCCCTCCACCAGGGGAAGGTCTCCCTGCTCGTAGAGGAGGGCCTTGGCCAGGGACAGGGCCCCCGGCGGACGCCGAGCCAGGTCCTCTGCCAGGGCGCGGACCTCTTCGTCGAAGCGGGAAGCCGGCAACACCCGGTTCACCAGGCCCAGGGCTTGGGCCTCTTCGGCGGAAATCCGCCCCCCGAGGGCCACGAGTTCGAAGGCTTTCCCCTCGGGGACCTTCCTTCGCAGAATGGCCATGACCATGGCGGGGACGAAACCCAGAAGGATTTCCGGGTAGCCCAACTCCGATCCCTCTTGGGCCACCACCAGGTCGCAGGCCGTGGCCAGGCCCAGACCCCCGGCCAGAGCCCGCCCATGGACCGCCGCCACCACCGGACGGGGGAACGCCCGCAGGGCCAGGAGCAGGGCTCCCAGGCGCCGAGCATCGGCCAGGCTCTCTTCGGGGCCCTGCTGGCTGACTTTCTCCAGTTCCTCCAAGTCGGCCCCGGCACAGAAATCCGGTCCCCTGCCCCGAAGCACCACCACCCGCACCTCCGCAAGGTGCCGAGCCCGGTCCAAAGCCCCCCGCAACGCAGCCACCAAGGTGGAGTTCAGGGCGTTCCGCTTGTGGGGCCGATTCAGCCAAAGGGTGAGGACCCCCCCGGTCCGTTCCTCCTCCAGGACAGGGGCGCCCGTCATGGGGCGGGACTCCCGCCGGGGGCGAGGGGGGGACCGCCCGGTTCGTCCTGGCCGGCCCCGCCGCCCGTCGGACCGCCCGCCGCCGCCCCCGGAGTGGGGAGGGAGAAGGGGCGGGGAGGCGAGGCCGGGTCGCAGGCAAGGTGGTAGGGCCCCAGATGGGGGCCGGGGTTCTGGAGGGCGGCCCGGAGGAGGAGGCCCAGGGCCGGCCGGATCTCCTCGGGAAGGACGACCTCGTCGACGAAGCCCCGGGCCGCCGCAAAACGGGCATCGAGTTGGCGCTCGTAGTCTTGGCGCACCTCTTCCATCCGCCGCCGGAGTTCGTCGTCGGGTCCCTTCCCCTCGGCCTTGAGCCGGTCCAGCTGAGCACTGAAGAGGGCCATCACCGCGCTCTCCCCTTCCATGACCCCCATGCGTCCCGTGGGGAGGGAGAGAATGAAGTCCGGATCGAATCCCTGCCCCGCCATGGCATAGTACCCCGCCCCGGAGGCATGGTTGACGGTGAGGGTCAGTTTGGGGACGGTGGCCGTGGCCATGGCCTCCACGAACTCGGCGCCTGCCCGGATGATCCCCGAATGCTCGGCCTCGGGGCCCACCATGAACCCCGAAACATCCTGGACAAAGAGGAGGGGGATGCGGTGGCGGTCCATGGTCTCGATGAAGTACGCCACCTTCCGGGCGCTCTCCGTGTAGACGATCCCTCCGAATCGAGGCGGCCCCGGACGATGATCTCGGATCATCCCCCGGGCGTTGGCGATGACGCCGAGGGGAATGCCGAACAGGAAGCCCGTCCCGCAGATCATTTCTGCGGCATGCCCCGGCTGGAACTCCTGAAAGCCCTCTCCGTCCAGGATGCATTCCAGCAAGGCCCGCATGTCATAGGGCTGGCGGTGGTCGTCGGGAAGGAGGTCGTAGATCTCCCGGGGGTCGCGAAGGGGAGGACTCCCCCCGCCGGCGCGGGACCCGGCCCTTTGCCCGTCGCCTTGTCCCCGGATTCCGGCGGGGGACGGAAGCTGCCGGATCAGCCGCCGGATCTCGGCCATGCACGAGGGATCGTCGGGAACCCGGTAATGGGCCACCCCGGATACCTCGGTGTGGATCCGGGCGCCCCCCAGCTCTTCCCGATCCACCGTCTGCCCCGTGGCTCCTTTGACCAGATTGGGCCCCCCCAGCCCCATGAAGCTCGTCCCCTCCACCATGAGGATCACGTCGGAAAGGGCGGGGAGGTAGGCACCTCCGGCTATGCAGGGGCCCATGACCGCGGCGATCTGGGGAATCCGAAGGTACCGCCGCATGATGGAGTTGTAGTAGAAGATCCGGGCGGCGCCGTATTGGCCTGGGAAGACCCCCCCCTGGTAAGGGAGATTGACCCCGGCGGAGTCCACCAAGTACACGATGGGAATCCGGCAGCGCATGGCCGCCTCTTGGGCCCGGAGGATCTTCCCGATGGTTTCCGGCCACCAGGAGCCCGCCTTTACGGTGGCGTCGTTGGCCACCACCACCACCTCCCTCCCCTCCGCCACCCCGATCCCCGTCACCACCCCCTCCCCCGGCGCCTCCCCCCCGTAACGGTCGTAGGC
>JAUQOX010000284.1 GCA_030550695.1 Gemmatimonadota bacterium
CGCCCGTCCCCAGCGGGGGCCGCACGGAAAGATCCCCCCTCCTTGCCCCCCAGGGCATGGTTACCCTCCTCCCCCGACGGTTCCGCCATGGGGAAGCCGCGGAAAGGCCACGGTACACTCGGGCCGGAAGTCCCCACCCTGTCGGGACCGGAGGTGGCGGGTGATCTCCACCTGCCCCGGGGTGACCCTGACCTCGTTGAAGGAGTTCGCTCCCGCCTCGGCGGCCCTTCCCCGGAAGGAGGTGGCGGTGCCGGCATAGGCCAGGACAATCCTGCGGAGAGCCGCTCCTCCCGGGAACACTTGCCGGGAAGTGGCCACCCACCCCCGGTGCAGGTGTCCCCCCAGGACCAGGTCCACCTCCATCCCCGCCAGGGCCTCCAGGATGCGGGTGTGTCCCGGCATGACCTGGTAAGGGCCGAAGTCGGGCGCCGGCATAAGATTGTGGTGGGTCACCAAAACCCTCAAATGGCCCATGGGTGCCTCCCGAAAGCGGGCGGCTGCCCAGGCCAACTGCCGGTCCGTGAGCCGCCCGTTCACGATGGCGCCATAGGGATCCGTGCTGTTCAGAGCCACCACAGTGACCTCCTCCAGCCGGGTCACGGAGTCCAAGGCCTCGGAAATGTAGCGCCGGTAGTGGCCTAAAGGGGCCCGGAGGCGTTCCCACACCCGGTACAGGGGAACATCGTGGTTTCCCGGAGTCACCACCAGCGGCCAGGAAGCCAGCCCCTCCAGAAAAGCCCGGGCCTGGCGGTACTCCCGGACCTTGGCCCTCTGGGTGAAATCCCCGGACAGGACCACGAGATCCGGCGAGATGGAGGAAAGGGCCTCCAGGAAAGCCTCGGCAGCCTCCGGGGAAAAGGGCTTGCCGAAGTGCAGATCCGAAGCGTGGACCAGGACGGGCACGGCCCCTCCCCTAGGGCTGGTTGGCCCCCGGGCCTTCCAGCCGTCCCTGGCGAAGGTACCGGGGGCCCGGCCGAGGAGGGGACCTCCGGGCCATCCTCACCGGCCCGCCGGCCGGCCCGGCCGGGGTTGAGACGAAACCATCAAGCGCCTCATCCCCACCACCCCCACGGCCACCAAGAGCAGGCTGATGGCCTGGGCCAAGGTGAGGGAGCCGAAAAAGCGGTCGTCCTTGGCCCGGAAGAACTCCACCCCGAAGCGCTCCAGCCCGGCCAGGACCAGCCAAAGCATGAACAGCCACCCTTTGCGGTGGCCATGCCCCCGGAGGGACCACAGGATGGCAAAGATCAGCAGGGAAAGGGCCACTTCGTAGAGTTGGGTGGGATGCACGGGCACCACCTCTCCGAAACGGGCCACCAGCTCGGGATCCACCTGGATGCCGAACTCCCTTTCGATGATGTCCACCCGGGTGGGGGGGCTTCCCTGGGGGAAACGGATCCCCACCCAGGAACCTGTGGGCAACCCCCAGTCGTCGCCCACCAGGAAGCACCCCACCCGCCCCACCCCATACCCGAGGGCCAGAGCCGGCGCCGTGATGTCCGCCAGGACCGGCAGAGGAAGGCCCCGGCGGCGGATCTGCCAGACTACCAGGAGGAGCCCCCCCAGGAACCCCCCATACCACACCAGCCCTCCCCGGGAAAGGAGGAGGGGGAGGGGGTCGGCCACCAGGTGCCGCCAGTTCAAGAGCAGGTAGTAGAGCTTGGCCCCCAGAATCCCCCCCACCACAGCCCAAAACAGGAGGTCCCAGGTGACCTCGGGATCCAGGCCGTGCCGGCGCATCCCCGCCCGATGGACCCAGGCCGCAGCGAGGAAGGCCAGGAAAACCATGACGCCGAAGGAGGTGATGGGCTGGCCGCCCAGGAAGGGCACACCGTCCGGGATATGGAACAGGATGGGTTTCATGGCGTTTCGGGACGGGGGGGACGGGCGTCCGGCGCCTCGGCTGACGCCCGGTCGAGGGCCAACACGTTCATGGGACCCGGGTCCCCTGGCGGGGCCTCAGGTTGGGAAAGGGGAGGTTCGCGTCGGCAGACAGACTCCAGGAAGCCACCTCCCCCGCTTCCAGGCGAAAGAGTCCGGCCCGGGCCACCATGGCCCCGTTGTCCACCGCAAGCCGAGGCGTGGAGAAGAAGAGTTTACCCCCCGGCCCCAGGCGGCGGGCCATCCGAGCCCGGAGGAGCCGGTTGGCCGAAACCCCTCCCCCCAGGAGGACCCGGCGGCACCCTGTCTGTTCTACCGCCCGCAGAGTCTTCTCCACCAGGACCTCCACCACGGCGGCCTGGAACGAGGCCGCCAGGTGCCTCTTCTCCTCCTCCAGGCGTCCTTGCCGTTCCAGGGACTCCGTCAACGTCACCACCGCCGTCTTCAGGCCGCTGAAGCTGAAGTCGTAGTAATCCGGATCGTCGGGGGTCTGATTGGAACGGAGCATGGGGCGAGGGAGGGGGTGGCGGGCAGGATCCCCCTCCTGGGCCAGGGTCTGGATGGCCGGCCCTCCGGGATAGGGGAGGCCCAGCAGGCGGGCCACCTTGTCGAAGGCCTCCCCGGCGGCGTCGTCCCGGGTCTGCCCCAGAAGGGTGTACTCTCCCCAACGTGGGGCATAGAGCAGGAGGGTGTGGCCGCCGGAGACCAGGAGGGCCACGAAGGGGGGAACCGCCCCGGAGTCTTCGAGGGAGGGGGAAAAGAGGTGGGCCTCCATGTGATGGACCGCCACCAGGGGTTTCCTCAGGGCGAAGGCCAGGGCTTTGGCCCAACAAACCCCCACGAGGAGGGCACCGATGAGGCCCGGGCCCGCCGTCACGGCCACCCCATCCACCTCCTCCGGTCTCCGCCCCGCCTGCCGGAAGGTCTCCTCCACCACCGCCTCCAGCCTGCTCAGGTGGGCCCGGGCCGCCAGTTCCGGAACGACGCCCCCATAGAGGGCATGGACGTCCTGGGAATGGATCGTATGGCCCAGGAGCCGCCCCGGGGCCTCCACCAGCCCGGCGGAGGTCTCATCGCAACTCGTCTCGATCCCCAGCACCAGCGTCGGCTTCACCCGACTATCCCCCCTTGGCCTTCTCCAGCCCCCGGACGCCCGAGGGCCCGTTCCCCAGGTCACCCTCCCCCCGGCCGGCGGAGGAACACCCATTGGGGTTCCGCCCGGACCCGAACCCACGGCGGTACCCCTTCCACCGTCACTTGCACCCTCTCCTCCGTTCCAGGGGGCAGGGCCCCCACGGCCACCGGCGGCACCACCACCCGCACCTCCCCTTCCCGGATCCCGGCCACCACGCTCCGGGCTCCCACCAGGGTGAGGGTCACCGTAGGAGGAGAAGCCAACGGCGGGGGGTCACCCCCGGAGCTCGGCACCTGCACCGGGACTTCCACCAGACGACGCTCCTCCGTCTCCCCCAGGGGGATCCGAACCGTGACCTGGGTGGGGGACACGATGAGTCCCTTGAGCCGAGTGGTATCCACCGGCACCGGGAAAGGACCTTCGCCCTCCAGACGCCCCAGGTCCACCGGCTTGAGGGGCACGGAATCCAGGGTCTCGAGGACACTCACCGGCCCGAGGATCCTCACCCATGGAGGGGAGAGCTCCGCCGGGCCCGCCACGGACCATCCTTCCGGAGGCTCTCCCACCACCGACAAGGCGAGGGGCCGGACCACCAAGGTGATGGGCTCGAAGGAGACCCGCACCGACGAGGGCTGGATCGCTTCGACCTCCACCCCTACCCGATCGGGGATGCGGAGCCAGGAGGGCCGCAGGAGAATGGCCGTATCCGGAGAGGAAACCCTTTCCACCGGGACCACCAGGGACGGCCGGTCCTCGGCCAGGGCCAGGAGAACCCGGGCAGGCCCTACCAACGTGACTCGAACCCGTTCGGGAAAGGGTTCTCC
>JAUQOX010000285.1 GCA_030550695.1 Gemmatimonadota bacterium
GGGGGGGGGTGGGGGGGGGGGCCCCCGTCTCGCGCGTCGGGGGGGTGCCCCCCCCGGGGGGGGGGCCGGTGGGGGGGGCGACGGGGGGCGGCCCGAGAGGTCCACGGGGCCGCATTTAGGACAATTTGTCTCAAATCCTGGCCCGTCCTCGCTGTTGGCTTATCACGGAAGGAACCCGATCCAGAGGATGCCATGGAGTCCAGAGTCGCCCGACTGAAGGCCAAACCCAAGCCTTTCCTGTTCCCCGAGTTCTGCAAGGGGTGCGGCCGCTGCATCGAAGCTTGCCGTTTCGGGTGTATCACCGAGGGAACGGAAATCAACCCCGAGACCGGCCTCATCCCCGTCCAACTGCACCTGGAGAAATGCTCCGGATGCGGCCTCTGCGTCAGCGCCTGTCCTGAGCCCTTCGGCCTCCACCTGCGGGTGGTGGAGGTGGAGGAGATCGACAATGCCCTGTTGGAGGGTGTCCACTCCTTCCGGGAGATGGTGGAGATCTTCGACAAGGCGGACTATGAACTGGAGGATCCCTCCGAACTCTTCGGACCCCGGCAAAGCGATGCCCCCGAGCCGGAGCCGATCCCGGACCAGTGGATCCCCTTCCACCATCCCGAGCCCCTGGTTCTCAAGGGGAACTACGCGGCGGCCGTCGGGGCCGTGCTGGCGGGATGCCGGCACGTGTACGGCTATCCCATCACCCCTTCCACCGAAGGGGCGGAGCTCATGGCCAAACTTCAGCCTCTCCTGGACGGGGTGTTCTTTCAGGCGGTGAGCGAGGTGGCCACGGTGAACATGATGTACGGCACCGGTGGAGCGGGGCTGCCCTGCATGACCTTCACCTCCTCGCCCGGTTTCAGTCTGATGCTGGAGGGGATCTCCTACATGGTGGGGGCCGAGGTGCCGGGGGTGTTCGTGAACATCATGCGGGGGGGGCCAGGGCTGGGGAACATCGGACCCGAACAGGCCGACATCAAGCTGGCCTGCCGCGGGTTGGGACACGGCAACAGCCACGCCATCGTCTTGGCCCCTTCCACACCCCAGGAAATGCTGGACCTCACCATGCTGGCTTTCGACCTCACCTTCAAGTATCGGAACCCGGTGATCATCCTGGGCGACGGCTATCTGGGCCAGATGACAGGACGGGTCCAGCTTCCGGACCGGATGAAGAAGCCGGGCATTCCGGAATGGGCAGTCTTCGGGGATCTGCAGCACCGGCGAAACCTCATCTGTTCCATTCAGCTCTCGGAGCCCGACCTGGAGAAGCACAACCTCCATCTCAACGAAAAGTATGCCCGCATGGCCGCCGAAGAGCAGCGGGCGGATCTCTTTTTCGCCGACGACGCCGAAGTGCTGGTGGTGGCTGCCAACACCCCGGCCCGCATGGCTAAAGGAGCGGTACAGGAGCTTCGGGACCGCGGCGTCCGGGCGGGGATCTTCCGTCCCCTGACCCTGTGGCCGTTTCCCATCCGGTTCCTTCTCCCCCTGGTCGGTCGTGCCCGTTACCTGGTGATGGTGGAGGCCAGCAACGGCCAGCTGGAAGACGAACTGCGCCTGGCCCTCAGCAAGGAGGGGGTCATGCCTCCCCCTATCCACCACGTGCGTCACTTCGGGGGGGTCCTTCCTCAACAGGAAGAGATCGTTTCCTTGGTCCTTTCCCTGGAAGGGAGGCAGGCATGAGCGTCACCGCCTTCTACGAACGGTTCGAGCGCCACGCCCACGGCCAAGGGATCAAGGGTCACGCTACCCACTACTGTCCGGGGTGCGGGCACGGTTTGGCCCACAAATACATGGCCGAGGCCATCGACGAGCTGGGAATCCAGGACCGCACCATCGCCATTTCCCCTGTAGGCTGCAGCGTCTTCCTCTACTACTACCTGGATGTGGGCAATACCCAGGCCGCCCACGGGCGAGCGCCGGTGGTGGCATTGGGTCACAAGCTGGCCAACCCCGAAGCGGTGGTCATCAGTTACCAAGGGGACGGAGACCTGGCCGCCATCGGGCTTGCGGAGACCATCCACACAGCCCAGGTGGGGCTTCCCATCACGGTCATCTTCATCAACAATGCCATTTACGGCATGACCGGGGGGCAGATGGCTCCCACCACCCTGCCCGGTCAGCCCACCACCACCACCCCCATGGGCAGGGGCAAGCTGGCGGGCCAGCCCTTGCGGATGGCCGAACTCATCGCCCAGCTGGACGGCCCGGTCTACGTAGAGCGGGTGGCCCTCTTCAACGCCAAGCAAAGGGAGAAGGCCAAAAGAGCCATCAAGAAGGCTATCCGGCTCCAGGCCGAGAACAAGGGCTACGCTTTCGTGGAAGTCCTCTCGGAATGCCCCACCCATCTGAAGCTCACACCCCTGGAGGCCGAGAAGTGGGTGGAGCAGAACATGGTGCCCCTCTTTCCCTTGGGGGTGTTCAAGGACGTTGCGGACAGCCTCACGGAGGAGCAGATTTTCAAGCCTTTCCGGCCCAGCTTCGACCCCGAGAAGGTCAAGCGGCTCTTGTCGGAGGAGGACAAGGGGGAGGTGCCCCGCTTCGCCCCAGGGTTCCCCGAGCACATCGCTCCCGACGATATTGCCCTGAAGCTCGCAGGTGCCGGCGGGGACGGGGCCCAGACTGCGGCTCTGCTCCTTACCCGCATGG
Organism: Gemmatimonadota bacterium; assembly: GCA_030550695.1. Classification (GTDB taxonomy): domain Bacteria; phylum Gemmatimonadota; class Gemmatimonadetes; order Longimicrobiales; family Gaopeijiaceae; genus JAUQOX01. Next base: position 2,641 of record JAUQOX010000285.1, read on the forward strand.
CGATCAACGAGGGACTGGACAGCACGCACATCCCCTCCTATGGACCCGAGTCCCGGGGAGGAACCTCCTACGCCGACGTGCATATTGCGCGCAAGGAAGTGCTGTCGCCGGCGGCGCCCCGTCCTCACATCCTGGTGGCCTTCAATGCCCCGAGTTTGGCCAAGTTCGGGCCTGCGGTGGTGGAAGGGGGAACCATCCTGTACGATAGCTCCGTGATCCCCGAGCCGCCTTCCCTCAACGGGAAGGTGAAGATGTATGGGGTTCCCTTTACGGAGATCGCGGTGAGTCTGGGCCGACGGGTCATCAAGAACGTGGTGGCTCTGGGGGCCCTCCAGGCGGTCACGAATCTGTTCCCCGAGGAGACCTTCCTCACGGCCATCCGGCAGGCCCTGGCCTCCAAGTGCGCCATGATCCCCCTGAACGAAGAGGCGTTCCGTTGGGGGAGGAAGGCGGTGTTGGAAGGGATGGAAGGGTAGTCACCGTGGCGGAGGTCCTGCCGCGCAGCCCCCCCGACCCGGGGGGGCGCACCCGGAAGATCGTGGCCTGGACGCTCTATGACTGGGCCAACTCCGCCTTCACCACCATCGTGGTGACCTTCGTCTACTCCACCTACTTCACCCAATCGTTCGGGCCGGACGAAGTCGCGGGCACCAGCTACTGGTCATGGGGAGTCGCGGCCAGTGCGATTCTCGTCGCCCTCCTGTCGCCGGTGGTGGGCGCCATGGCGGACCGCGGCGGGAACCGCCGTGGGTTCCTGGTAGCTTCCACGCTGGTGTGCGTGGCCGCCACCGCACTTCTGACCTTTGTGTCCCCTTCGGCCCCCCACGCCGTGTTTTTGGCCCTGGCCGTGTTTGTGGTGGCCAACGTGGCCTTCGAGGTGGGCGGGGTCTTCTACAACTCCTTTCTGCCGGATATTTCCCCCCCGGGGAGGATCGGGACCATTTCGGGTCTGGGGTGGGGGGTAGGGTACGTATCGGGGATCGTATCCATGCTTGTGGCCCTTCTCGCCTTCGTGGGGTTGGGAGAGGTCTCGCCCTGGCTCAACCTGCCCAAGGAGGAGGGGTTCCATGTGAGGGCGGTGAACCTCCTGGTGGCCGGCTGGTTCCTCCTCTTTTCCGTCCCCATGTTCTTGTGGGTCAGGGACGAGAGACCTCGCCGGGGTGAGGTGTCGGTGCGGGCGGCCCTGGG
>JAUQOX010000037.1 GCA_030550695.1 Gemmatimonadota bacterium
CACGAGAAGAAGGCTTCTGGCCAATCCCCCCGTGAGGAGAATCCGCTCCACCTCTCCCTTGAGGACCGCAGCCATGGCTCCGATCTCCTTGGCAATCTGATAGGCCATAGCTTCGTACACGAGCCGGGCGTAGGCGTCACCTGCCTCGATGCGGGCCTCCACCTCCCGGGCATCGTCCGTCCCCAAGTGACTCATGAGCCCGCCGCGCCGGAGGGTCAACTCCCGCAATTCCCGCTGGGAGTAGCGACCGGAGAAGGCCAGGTCGAGAAGCTCCTGGGTGGGAAGGCCCCCAGCCCGGCATGGAGAAAAGGGGCCGCCGCTGTTGGCGTTGTTGGCATCCAGGATCCTCCCGTCCCTCACGGGGCATACCGAAATGCCTCCGCCCAGGTGTGCTACCACGAAGCTGGATCCCTCCATCCGCCTCCCCTCCCTGCGGCAGACCTCCCTCACCAAGGCATGAATGCTGAGGGCATGGCTCAAAGCCCGCCGCGGGATCTCCTTGAGCCCCGAAATCCGGGCCAGCTCGATGAACTCGTCGGTGGACACCGGGTCCACCACGAACGCCGGAACAACCGCCCCCCCTCCGCCCGAGGCTTCCAGGGCCAGCTCCCAAGCCAGGGCGCACCCCAGATTGGAGGCATGAAGCCCCTGAAGGTTGCTCCGGGCGTCGGCCAGCATGGCTTCGTTCACCCGGTAGGTCCCGCCTTCCACCGGCCGGAGGAGGCCGCCCCTCCCCACCACAGCCCTCAGGTCCGCCGGGGCCACCCCCACCTCTGCCAGCCACTCCCTCACCCCTTGGAGCCGGCCGGGGAAACTCTCCCATATCCCTAAGCCGTGGCCCCCCGCGGGCGCCGGCAAGTTGGCCTCCACCCGACACTCCTCTTCCCGGAAGAGGGCCACCTTGGTGGAGGTGGATCCGGGGTTCACGGCCAGCACCAGAAGCTCCTTCGCCCCTTGGCCCGGCGGCCCCTCCTGGGGCGCCCGCCCACCTCGAGCCCGCCGTTCGTCTGGCTCCTCAGGGGGCAACCCCACCCTCCCCCGGGACGCGTTCACCCTCGCCGTCATCATCTTCGGATTCCTCGTCGTCAGATCGCCCTTGGCCGGCCCTTGTCATCTTTTGTTAACAGCGCAAATATTCACGGGCGTTATGTGGCCTGGAGGGCCGGGGGATGAATATGCGGCGGAAAGGGTGGGGGGGGAAACCGCGGTTCTACCGGTCGCCGTCGGGCGAACCATCCTAGCCGGGGAGAGGGGACCGTGAGCGCCATCAACGACTTCCTGGGGAGCGTACGGATCCTGGCCTCCACCATCGAGGAATGGATGGAGGAGGAACTCAAGGACATCGCCAAGGACCGGGTGACGCCGGCACAGCTCAAGGTCTTGAAGCTGGTAGCCCGTACCAACGCCCGTCGCATCGGGGACGTGGCCGATTTTCTGGCGGTGAGCAATGCGGCCGCCAGCAAGGCGGTGGACCGGTTGGTGCGCAGGGGGTTGCTCCGCAGAACGGAAGCGCCCAGTGACCGCCGGGCTGTGGAACTCTCCTTGACCCCGGAGGGACGCACGCTTCTGGCCCAGTACGAAGCGGCCACGGCCCAGGTCCTCAAGGCTGTCTTCGGCGACCTCCCCCCCGAGCAGTTGGAAGGGACCGCCCGCTTTCTGGACGAACTCTCCACACGGATCGTACGGGAAGGGAAGGCCCGGGAGGGGATCTGCCTCCGCTGTGGAATCCACTTCCGGGACCGCTGTCTGCTTCGCCAGTACGTGGGGCGGCACTGCTACTTCTTCTTGCACAAGGACCACCACAATCTGGCCGGCGCCCCCGCCTCCTCCTCCCTCCCCCCCTCGCCCGGAGACTCCATGGCCCCGGCCAAAGGGTCGCCGCTACCCCGCCGCTGATCCCCCCTTGGGCTGGGAGGCGGCAGCCGCCCGTTCCGGCCCCCGGGGCCGGCGCCCCGTCCTGGTCGGCGCCGGACGGACCGTCGGGCAGCTCCCGCAAGACCGGAGCTCCCCGGCTCTGAACGTTTTCGGCGCGTCGCGTGTCATGAGGGTAGCCGACGGACGGCTGAAAATTCCCCCGGGAGTCAGGTTCTCCAGCCGATCCAGACCTGGCTCCCACCTGCCCCACAGGCCGGTTCGACAGCCGCCGGCCGAACATCCCACCTCACATCGGGCGGGGCCCCCCCACGGGGGACCCCGCTCCCGCCTTATGGGGGCAGTTGCAGCCTGGAGCCGCCCCCCCGTTCAGTCCAGCTCGTTTCCACGAACTTTGCCGACCCACTCGGGTAGGTCAGACGTCTCGGTCCGAACCCTCCTCCAAAACCCAACCGCCGAACTTCGGAGCCATGTCCTACATCGCTTACAAACTCGTTCACCTTGCGGGGGTCTTCGCCCTTCTGGTGGCCCTTGCAGGGATGGCAGGCCACGCCGCCTCAGGCCGACCCAAGGAGGAAGGCGGAGGTTACCGTCTCTTCCTGGTGCTTCATGGACTTGGGGCCCTGCTGGCTCTGGTCGGAGGCTTCGGCCTCCTGGCCGTCATGGGACTCCACCCTCCCGCGCTTCCGGGCTGGGCATGGAGCAAGGTGGTGCTCTGGATTCTGTTGGGGGCCCTCATCGCCGTTCCTTATCGCAGGCGGGCGTGGAGCCTCCCCCTCCTTTTGGGGCTGCCCGTGGCCGCCCTGTTGGGGGCCTACCTGGGCATGTTCAAGCCCTTCTGAACCCCCGGAGGGGGATCTCCGTGCCCTCCGGACCGGTGGGCGGGTTTTCAGTTCGCGGGCCCTTCGGCGAATCGGTCCAAGAGGGCCCTCTCCGCAGGGGTGAGGGCTCCGACCCCTTCCCGCTCGGCCTTGGCCAGAAGTCGCTCCACCTCTTCCCGATTCAGGATATGGAGCTGGTCCAGGCGGATGGCCCGCCAGCGCTTGAGGGGGTCCCCCTGAGCTGCCCTGGCTGCGGCCTGGGCCAGGGTGGCGGCGGGAGTGGCCATGGGTCGCCACTGCCGTAGATACCGGTGCCGCCGCCAAGCCAGATACGCATACCCGAAGGCAAATCCTCCCAGGTGGGCGAAATGGGCCACCCCCGCCTGGGTGCCGGTGACCCCGCTCCAGAGGGCCATGACCGCCATAGCCGCCACCAGCCACCGGGCTTGCACCGGTAACACCCCCCACAGGAGGATGGGCTCCCTGGGCCAGAAGTAGGCGAAGGCCAAGAGGATCCCGAATACCGCTCCCGAAGCCCCCACCACGGCGGCGTGGCGGGCAAACAGGAAGGAGAAGGCCGCCCCCCCCAACCCGCTCCAAAGGTAGAGGCCCAGGAAGTGCCGGCTCCCCAGCTGCCTCTCCAGGCGGGGTCCGAAAAAGAAGAGGCCCAGCATGTTGAAGAAGAGGTGCCCCAACCCCCCGTGGAGGAACATGTAGGTCACCACGGTCCAGGGCCGAAAGGGCACCGCCCAGGGGATCAGGGCGAGCTGGGCGAAGAGACGGCTCCCCGGGGGGGCCACGAAGTAGAGAAACACGTTGGCCCCCAACAGGCGAAGGACCCAGGGAGTCATAGGTTTTTCTCCTTTCTGGCCGGCCGGCTCGGGTCTCGCCCTCGGCGAAGGGATCGACGGGGGCTGGAGTCCCCGCAGCCCTCCCCCTCCCCGTCGCCCCTCGGAGTGGACCGACACCCGACGGCCAAGCCCTTCCTTTCCTTCCCCCTAACCCATCCGGGCCCCGATTCCCACCTCATACCCGGCACACGGAGATGGTAGGTACGTTCAACTTGGGATCCCATTGGAAGCCCCGAACCTCCAACACGTAGTCCCCCTCCTGCGCCAGTCCGTGCTCCCGGACCAGCTGACGGGTCTGGTTCCGGGAAGGATCCGGATCCAAGGTCTCCACCAAGACCGGCTCCACTCCCCAGAACAGGGTGGTCCGGCGCTGGGCAACAGGGTCCGTCATGGCGGCCAGGATAGGCGCCTGCGGTCGGCCGGCACTGACTTTGCCGGCGGTCCACCCGCTTCGGGTGTATACGACAATCCCCTTTACCATGAGGTCCCACGACAGGAGGGACGTGGCCCGAGCCACCGCCTCCTCCAGCTTCACGGGTCTCCCCCCGCTCCCCGGGCCTGGTGAGCCCCCCGCAAGCCCCTGGCGTTCCCAAAGGTAACCCTCGGCCTCTCGAATCACCCGATCCATGGTCTCCACCGCCTGGACGGGAAAGGCTCCGCTGGCCGTCTCTGCGGCCAGCATGACCGCGTCGGCCCCGTTGTAGACGGCATGGAACACGTCCATGACCTCGGCCCGGGTGGGCCGGGGACTCCGCACCATGGACTCCAGCATTTGCGTAGCCACGATCACCGGCTTTTCCCTCTGCCGGGCCAGCGCTACCAGTTGGCTCTGGACGATGGGCACTTTTTCGGGAGGAAGCTCCACCCCCAGATCCCCCCGGGCCACCATGATGCCGTCCGAAGCCTCCAGGATCTCCTCCACCCGATCCAAGGCCTCCAGCTTCTCGATCTTGGCCACCAGCAGGGCTTCCCCGCCCCGGGAATCTCTCAGTTCGCGCAGTTCCTCGAGGTCCGACGCCCGCCGGACGAAGGACAAGGCGAGGAAATCCACCCCTAAGTCCAAGGCGAAGCCGGCATCCAGGCGATCCTTTTCGGTGAGGGCGGGGGCCGAGACGGCCACGCCGGGCAGGTTCATGCCTTTTCGATCCTTGAGAGTGCCCCCCGTGACGACCCGGCACTGCACTTCCGTCCCCTCCACCTTCAGGACTTCCAGCTCCAGAGCTCCATCGTCCAGAAGGATCCGGTCCCCCGGTCCCACGTCCCGGGCCAGCCCGGGATATTGGGAGGGGATCAGACCCGGCTCTCCCAAGACGTCCCGGGTGGTCACCGTCACCATTTCCCCGGCCCTCATTTCCACCGCCCCCCCCCGAAAGAGGCCAGCCCGGATCTTGGGCCCACCCAGGTCGGCCAGGATGCCCACCGTAGCTCCGAGGGCCTGGGCTGCCCGCCGGACCTGTCGAACCATGTCGGCATGGAGGTCATGCCCGCCGTGGGAGAGGTTCAGGCGGAACACGTTCACGCCCGCCCTCAGGAGCTCCTCGAGGACTTGCGGATCCTCCGTAGAGGGGCCCAGGGTAGCCACGATTTTCGTACGCCTCTTCTGGAGACGTGGGACACCCGTCACGACGGGCATGCCTCTCTCCTTTCCAGGTATCGGGCCGGCCTCCGACCCAAGGCCGGCCGCAGGATCGGTCGCCGGCGGGGCCGGAGCATGCGCCCCCCCCTCCTTGGCCGGGGGGGAGGGGGGTCCCAAATTACACGGGGTACGCCGGCACCCGCGACCCCCCGACACCCTTCTGAAGGGGCCCCGGGGGCATGGGATTTCCCAGGGTCCTCGGCACCCCCGTCCCCCCCCGTGCCCCGGCATCCTTGCCCATGGAGAACGGCCACGCCGTCCCGAGCTCCCCTGTCCGAGGGAAACCCCCGTCCCGGATCGGCCCTATGATGCGTCGCACAAGAGCCTCGGCGCCCGCCGAGGTCGCTTCCCCGGCCCTGCTCCTGGTCCTTCTTTCCCTGGGCTTGCCCCCCCAAGGGGGAATCGGCCAGCCGGTGTCTTCCGACGCCTTCGGCGGGCAACCGATCCCCCGCTTTCCCCTCCCGTCTCCAGCGCTCCTCCTTCGGGGCCCCGCCCGTCCTGGAGAATATCTGGGGGCCGTCGGCACCCGAGCCGCCTGGCTGGGTTCCGAGGCGGGCGAGGGCGAGATTTGGGTACACCCTCTGAAGGTCCTGCGGGAACTCCGGCTCTCCTTCCAGATCCCGGAATACCCCGATCCCATTCCGGGATCCCATTTGGCCCGGGAGGTGACGGTGCAGCCTGGCATGGCCACCGTCACCTTCAGCCACGGCGGGTTCGTGGTCCGGCAACACGTGGTGGCCCCCCGGTCCCTGCCGGGGATCTTGATCCTCCTGGAGGTGGATGCGGTGGTGGACCTCCGGATCCATGTGGAGTTTCAGCCCGTCCTCCAATACGCGTGGCCCGGGGGTTTCGGCGGCCAATACCTCTTCTGGGATACCCGGCATCGGGCCTTCATTCTCTCCGAAAGCCTGCGTCAACGGAACGCCGTGGTGGGATCCCCCTGGGCGGTGGAGGCCTCGGCGCATCCGGCCCATCGTCTGGCGGATGCGCCCTCGGTCTTCGTGATCCCCGTGGACCGGGATCGGGCCCGGCGGGAGTTCATTCCCCTGGCGGTGGCCGGGGGAGTCGCCTCCCGGGACGAGGTCCTGGCCGTCTACCGGGACCTCCTGGACCGGGCGCCCGAGTGGGTCCGGGAAGTGACCAGATGGGGGGAGAAGCTGGCTACCGAGGGGCTGAGGCTTCTTCCCCGGGGGGCGCCACCTGCCGCGGAAGGAGAGACCCCTGCCGGCTCCTTTTCGGAGGGAGTGATCCGGGCTTCTCGAGCCTTGGAGTGGGCCAAGTTGAACCTGGCGGAACAGCGCGTGTGCAACCCCGATCTGGGGTGTGGTCCCGTGGCGGGGTGGGGTCCGTCGGGGACCAGCTTCCGGCCGGGGTTCGGGTGGTTCTTCGGAGGGGACGCGGCCATCAACACGCTGGCCATGGACGTGACGGGCGCCTGGGAGGACGTGGCGGAAGCCTTGCGCTTCTTCGCCCGCTACCAGCGGGAGGACGGAAAGATCCCCCATGAGATCAGTCAGGCCGCGGGGCGCATTCCCTGGTTCGAGAGCTACCCCTACGCCTACTACCACGCCGACACCACTCCCTACTGGATGTTGGCTCTGTGGGCCTATTGGCGGGCCAGCGGGGACGAGACCCTGGTGCGTGAGCTCTGGCCGGCCTTCCTGAAGGCCTACCGGTGGTGCCGTTCCGTGGAAACCGACGGGGACGGGATCATCGAGAACACCACCGGCGGGCTTGGGGCCATCGAGGTGGGGGGCTTGGGGGAAGGGATCCATCAGGACATCTACCTGGCAGCGGTGTGGATCCAGGCCCTGGAGGGAACAGCGGCCTTGGGGCGTGCCTTGGGCGACGAGGTTCTGGTCCGGGAGGCCGACTCCCTCCTCCGACTCGCGCGGTCCAGCTTGAACGAACGGTACTGGCGCCCGGCCGAAGGCCACCACGCCTTCGGCATCCTCCGAGGGGGAGGCACCAACGACAACCTCACCGCCTGGCCGGGCACCGCCCTTGCCTTCGGCCTCCTCCGGAGCGAAGAGGCGGAGGGGACCCTCCGGCACCTGGCCGGCGAGGCCATCACGACCCCCTGGGGGGTTCGTCTCCTTTCGACCCACAGCCCGTTGTACGACCCCCTCCACTACAACAACGGGGCCGTATGGCCTTTCATGACCGGGTTCACGGCCTGGGGCCAGTACCGTTATCGGCGCCCCTGGGCGGGGTATCCGCTCCTGGAGGCCCTTTGGCGGCTCAACGAAGACTGGAGCCTGGGGCGGCACCCGGAGACCCTCTCGGGGGCCTACTACCAGACCATGGACGCCACGGTCCCCCACCAGTTCTTCGCCAGCTCCATGCTCGTCACGCCTTTGGTCCGGGGGATGCTGGGGTGGGATCCCGACGCTCCTCAGGCCAGGGCTCACCTCGCCCCCCAGCCTCCTCCCCACTGGACCGGCTTCGCGGTGGAAAACCTCCGGGTAGGGGCCACCCGGATCCGCTTCCGCTACCTGCGGGAGGCGACAGCGGCGGAAGTGGAACTGGAGGCGGAAGGGCCTCCGATTACCCTGGAGTACCGACAACCCCTGCCCCTCGGGGCCGGGAAGATCCGGGTGGACGCTTCGGGCCCGGCGTCGCCGGGGCCCTTGCAGCCGGGACGTCATGACGGGGAACTGCCGGTCTCCGCGAATTTGGGAGGATCTCACCCCCCCGTACGGCTCCGGTTTTCCTGGGAGGGGGGGCTCGAGGTGGCCCCCCGGGACCTGCCCGTGCTGGCCCCGGGGAGCCCCAGCGGCGGTGTCCGGATCCTGGATTTCCGGCGGGAAGGGGACGGCTGGCTGTTGACCTTGGAAGGGGACGGGGGCAGCCGGGGGGAGGTCCTTCTCCGGGGAGAACCCGTCCGTTCCCAAGCCGGCACCCTGAAAGCGCTGGAGGGATTGCCGGGCGCATACCTTCTCGAAGTGGATTTCCCCGCAGGTAACCCCAGGCCCCTTCTGGAAGTCCGTCTCCGGCCGTCGGGGAGGCGCGGCGAGGAGCCAGGCCAAGGAAAGCCCTCCCCTCCCCTGGTCGCCGGCCCTGACCTGCTCCCTCCCTCCCCTTTCACCGAGATATGAGGACCCCTTCCTCGTTTCCCCCGCCGCACCCCCCCGGCACCCCTCCCGGCCGAATCCAGGAGGCCCGGTCATGAGACCATTTCCTCGGCTTGTCCCCCCCGGCGCCCATCCCGTCGAGCCGTCGGACATCAGCCCCCCCCATGCCCCACAGACCCCCCCCTTCCCTGCCATCGGGGCTTTCCACGCTCAAAGCTGGACGGGTCTGGTATTCTGCCCTGGGCCGGGTGAGGGCTTTGCTTTCCGGTTTTCCGTATCCCTCCTTGATGGAAGTCGTGCCGACGGAGAGGACTTCTTCTGGATCGTCCACGAAGTGGGCAGCCACGCACCCGACGGGAGCTACGCCCGGGTGGCCTTCGACCTGGGCCTTCCCTTGGGTCGGGGAAGGGAAACCCCCCTGGTCCGAAAACCCGGACGGGAGCCGGGGCTGGTCTTGGAGTGGGGGAGGATGGGGGAGGCAGGGGCCGTGGGACGGGTTTCGGCCGGGTTTGGCGGGGAGCTGGAGCTCGTCCCCTTCTTTCCCTGGGACTGGGACGGGGAATGGGAAGAACCCTCGCCCGCCCCCGGAGGGGTTCCCTCCCTCTTCCGGGGGCGCAGCCGGCCCGGCGGGTTCGGATTTGCCTTGGCGTGGCGGTTCTCACCCCCCGGGGCGGGGGAAAGGTCGCCCATCCTTTCCTTCTCCCCCCCCAGCGTCTCGGTGGGGAAAGCGGCGCCCTTCTCTTTCCGCTTCCCCTCAGCCCCGGGCACCTACCTTTCTTTTTCGGCGGCCTTGGGACGAAGCCCCGAGGCCGCCGAAGAAGCAGCCCGCAGGAACTTGGAGGGAGGCGTCCTTCCTCCCTTGGCCTCGGCCCGGGAAACCTACGAGGCACGGCGCGTCCATGTGGACGGCGTTTGGCGGGGATTGGCGGAATCCATCACGAACAACCTGCACTGGATGGTCCTGCTCAAGCCGGAAACGGGTGAGAAGTATGTTCCGGCCGGTCGGCGTTGGATCTTCCCCGCCCCCGACGGCTCTCCCGACCACTGGACCGTGTTCGGGTGGGATTCCTATTTCAACGCTTTGGAGTTGGCCGTGGAGAGTCGGGACCTGGCCATGGCCGCCCTCCGGGCCGGGCTTGCCACCCAATACCCTTCCGGCTGTGTCCCCAATTGGCGGGGACGCTTCGGGGGAACCCCCGACCGCTCGCAGCCGCCGGTGGGGAGCTTTGCCCTGGCCAAGCTTTTGGCGCGGTTCGGGAACACCCAGGAGGCGGCCGAGTGCCTGCCGGCCCTGGAGCGTTGGTCGGCCTTCTGGCGGGCCCCCAAAGGGCAGGCGGCCCGAAGGGACGGGAACGGAGACGGATTGTTCGAGTGGGGATCCGACACCGGAGAACTCTCGGCGACTCCCCCGCCGTGGGAGGTGAACGCCAGCGGCTGGCAGAGGGCCGCCTGGGAATCGGGCCAGGACGACCTGCCCAACTGGGAGGAGGCGGTCTGGGACGAGGCGGCAGAGACCTTCGACCTGGCCTCGGTGGATCTCAACGCGTACCTGGCCCTGGATTTCGAATCTCTGGCCTGGGTCGCGTCGGCCCTGGGGGATGAGGAGAAGGCCGAAGGTTATCGCCGCCGGTGGGGCCGTCTCCGTGACCTCATGAACGAGACCCTTTGGAACGAGGAGCGGGGTCTCTACCTGGACCGGAAGTGGGACGGCTCGTGGTCCCGGCGGGTGGCCGCCTCCAACTTCCTTCCCCTCGTGGCAGGGGTCCCCACCCCGGAGCAGGCCTCTCGTCTCCTGGAAACCCTTTTGGATCCCGCCTGGTTCTGGGGAGACTTCGTCCTGCCGACCATCTCCCGCAACGACCCGGCATTTCCTCAACAGCAATATTGGCGGGGGACCATCTGGCCCCCCATGAACTACCTGGTCTACCAGGGGCTCAAACGTTACGGCTTCGACGAAGCAGCCGGAGAGCTGGCCCAGAAGAGCGTGGCCCTCTTCCTCAAAAGCTGGCACGACTACCAGCTTTGCCGGGAGAACTACGACAGCCGCACCGGAGAAGGAGGAGGGCAACGTTACCAGAGCTGGGGGCCCCTGTTTGCCCTCATCGGCCTCGAGGAGTTTCTGGACGTGACCCCCTGGGGAGGGCTCACCTTAGGCTCCCTCCGCCCCCCCGGGGAAACCACCCTGAGGCGGCTCCGGGCCCTGGGCCGCAGCTGGACGGTGGCCCTGAGTCCCCGTGGGATGCGGGTGGACGTCGACGGCCGGACCCTCCTGTCCACCGACGCTCCTTGCGTACTCCGGGAGGTCCTGCTGGGGGCCGATTCCTTCTCATGCCGCCTCCATGCCGCCCGAGGTCTCGGCCTACGAGTGGAGCACCCCCCCACCCCCAGGCGGGCCCTGGTGGATGGGCAGGTCACGGCCATGGAGGGCCGCTTCCTCAGGGTTCCCGCCGGACGGCATTTGCTTCGGCTCGAGGGGTGAAGGCTCCTCCCTCGGGCCCCCCGGCCGATGTCCGCCTCAGGGATCCTCCGCCGGCCCTTCCAGGAGGGCTTCGAAGGGGAAGGTCTCCGAGCCGTTTTCGGTGCACACGGCAAACCGGCTCTCCTGGATTCCGTACAAGGCCACGCCGGCGAACTCCCCCCTTTTGTTCAAGATGAAGAAACGAACGTCGAAGTTGGGGAGGTTCCTTTCGTTCAGGAGCCGTTTTTCCACTGTGTTCTGCCGAATGCGCCGCAGCGCCTCCATCCCGGCGTCCTTGGGGTGTTTGCCCTGGCGCATCAGCTCCACGATGAGGAACGCGCTCAGGTTGTAGAGGTTGGCCTCTCCCCGGCCGGTGGAACCCGCCGCCCCCACCTCCCCGTCCACATAGAGACCGGCGCCGAGAATGGGAGAGTCCCCCACCCGCCCTGGGATCTTCCAGGCCAGCCCGCTGGTGGTGGTCACCCCGGCGATGTCCCCCGAGGGTGTGATCCCGTTGCAGTTCACCGTACCCCAGAACGAGTCTCGCGGCACGAGACCTTCCCGCACCATCTCCAGCCCCACCTGGTAGCCGATACGGGCCCTTTGGGCGGGGTCGGGGTAACGCTCCGGATCGGTGCGCCGCTTCCACTCGAGCCAGAGTTGTCGGGAGCGGGGTGTGTTCAGGTCGTCCTCCACGACAAAGCCGATCCGCCGGGCGAACTCCTGGGCGTCCTTACCTACCAGCAGGTGGTGGTCCGTGTACTCCATGACGGCCTTGGCCACCCTGGAGGGGGTCCGGATCCCCTCCAGGGCCGCCACCGCCCCAGCCTGCCGTTTGGGCCCATGCATGCAGGAAGCATCCAACTGCACCACCCCGTCGGCATTGGGGAGCCCACCGTACCCCACCCCGGTCTCTTCCGGATCCAGCTCGGGAATGTTCACCCCTGCAATGAGGGCATCCAGGACGTCCTCTCCCTCGACGATCCCCCGGAAAGCCCTCTCCACGGCGTTCTCCGGTCCACCGTTCCGGTAGAGGTATCCAGACATGTCGGAAATGACCAGGGGTTTTACCGGGAACCGCGTGTGCACGAAAGGAGCACCGAAGGAATTCAGGGAGCCGGGGATCGGGGGGGCCCCAGCCCAAACCCCGGACCCCCCAAACGGAAATGCCGCTGCCGCTCCCGCGGCCGCAGAAGCTGCCAGGAAGGTTCTCCGGCTGATCTGGTTGTCCATGGTCCCCCCTTTACAGAAGGGCCCGAATCCAGCCCCCGTCCACGGCAATGGATTGGGCCGTGATGTAGGCGGCCTGTTCTGAAGCCAGGAACGCCACCAGGGCCGCCACCTCTCGGGGCTCTGCCACCCTCCCCGCGGGGATCTCCCGATGCCACTGGGCCCAGATGTCCTCAGGGGCGCAGCCCCTGATGCGAGCCCGGGCTTCTGCCAAATCCACCAGGCGGTCGGTGCGGGTGAATCCGGGCATGACGTTGTTCACGGTGATCCCCTCCGCGGCGGTCTCCGTAGCCAGGGTTCTGGCAAACCCTGTCACAGCGGCCCGAATGGAGTTGGACAGGATGAGGTTGTCCGAAGGCTGTTTCACCGCAACCGAGGTAATATTGATGATCCTGCCCCACCTCCGCTCCCGCATCCCGGGCAGGAGCCCTCGCACCAGCTCCAGCACACTGAACAGGTTCTGTCGGACCGTCTGCTCCCACACCTCCAGAGGGTGACTCTCGAAGGGGCCGGCCGGCGGCCCACCCGAGTTGGTCACCAGGATGTCCACCCTGCCGAAGGCGGCCAGGGCCTGGTCCGTAAGCCGACGCACCTGAGGGGGATCGCTCAGGTCCGTGGGGACGGCCAGGACGCGGCAGCCGTGCCCCTCCAGCTCCTGTCTGGCCTTCGAGAGGGGCCCTTCCCGCCTGGCGCAGATCACCAGGTCCGCCCCCTCCCTCGCCAAGGCCTCGGCCACCGCCCGCCCGATTCCTTCGCTGGATGCCGCCGCCAAGGCCACCTTTCCCCGGAGACCGAGATCCATCTGACCCTTCTCCTCTTCCGTGGTGTCCGCCCTCCGGACGGGAGATGTCCGCCCCCCCCGCTCTAAGGGCGGTCGTCTCCCCTCAGGACGACCGATTCGGCACCCCCGGGACGCCCGCGGCGCCGGATCCCGCGCCCCGCAAGGAACGACCCCTGGGCCGGGGCCTTCCTCCCCCTCACCCCTAGGCGGAGGTGGAAAGGGAAAATGGAAGGGGTCCCCATCCTTCAGGCAACCACCCCTTCCGGGTGGGAGGAGGCCGGCCAGGAGGCGGTCCCGGCCTTTCCGGGTACGGTCTTTGCTTCCCCAGGGCCGCTGGCGGCAGGGTTCGACACTTCTTGGCCCGCCGACCACGCCACTCTGTCCGGACTTGGGACAGAAAGACTGGCCCGGAGGGTCTGGCCGTGCGGGAGGTCGGCCCTTCGGGCTCCGACGGTCACTCTGGAACCCCGCGAGGAGGCGCCTTTCCCCGCCGTGCCCAGCGTTCTCCCCGAGAAAGAGACCTTGGAGCTGGTCCTCCGACGGCTGGCTGGCCTCCGGGAAGCCGGACTCTGGCCCCACGGCCGCCGGGACCTCTGGACGGACGCCCTGGGGGTGGTCTGTCTCCTCACCCTCCATCAGGAGCTCCAAGAAGAACGCTACCTGGCCGAAGCCGAATGGGTAGCCCAGGAGGTGGACCGGGTCCTGGGCCGGAGGAGGGGGATTCGGATGGGGGAGAGTCCGGAGGCCCGCGGGCAGTATTTCCGTTCCCAGATCCTCTGGCTCTTCGCCCTTCACCGACTCGGCGAGAGCTTGCCGCGGTACCGCCAGAGGGCCCTGGCCCTGGTCCGGGAGATCCATGCACCGTTCGTCCGGCCCCGGGTAGGGATCCATTCCAGGATGGACGAGGACCTGCGGGGTCCTTTCCCAGGTTCGGGGCCCGGCCGGATCGAGGTGTTCCTGGCCTTGGCAGTCTACCGCCTCCTGGACGCCGAAGCCCTCAGCGCCGAGATCGAGGAGGTGGAGGGGCTGGTGGAGCGGACCTATCGCTCGCTGGCTCCGGACCACGGCATCGACCTGGGGCTTCTCCTGTGGTCCACCCACTTCTTCCCCCGGGAAAACTGGTCCATCCTGCTTCGCGAACGGGTGTTGACGGCCCTGGACGGCCGGTGGGTGGACCCTCCGGGGTACTTCCGGCGCAACCTGCCGGAGCCTTGGAGCGGACCCATGCGGCAGGACCGGCTCGCCCTGACCAACCTCACCATGACGGTGGGGTTGCAGGCCCATGGGGTCTGGCCCCACAGGGTCCGGAGGGTCCAGCGGTATTTCCTGGAAGACTACCGCTGGGAGGGGGAGGGTAAGGACCCGCTGGGACCTCTCCTGATGTGCATCTCCCTCCACCCGGGGCTCCTCCTCCGGGGCTGAGGCCGCCACCGCCCCCCACGGCGGACGGGTCCCTTCCCCCTTCCCCCCCGCCCCCGGTTCCCCGGGGGGATCTTCAGGGCCTTCCTCCGGCCAGGTCTCGACGGCGCCGCCTTCGGGTCAGAGCCCAGCCGTAGACCAGCCCGTTCACCAACAGCACGATCCCCCCCAAGACCCACTGATGGACCCGGGTGAGCCCCACCGGATAGAGAAGGGGGAAGAGGTAGTGCTCGATGAAACCGCCCTCGTACCCCGCTTGGCCTCCCAAAGCCCGGAGGTGGAGCTCCAGGGGGGTGAGGGGACAGATCCAACCCGAGAACTCCACCCAGGCGCCCCAGGCGGCAAGGGGGATGTGGAACCAGGCCGCCCGGGGCCAGCGAAGGACCAGCAGCCCCCCGAGGACCACCCAAAGGATGAAGGCCAGGTGGAACAGAAGGACGGCATCAGCCAGGAGCCGGTAGGTCACTGCTCCCCTCCGGGGTGGGTCCAAGCGCCTTGTGAAGGGAGCCTACCCGTGGGACATTGGTAGGGTCCGGGAAACCCCTGCTGGTCCCACCTCCGCGGGTGGCGGCCTCCTGGGAGTCATCTCCGAGCTCTATCCCTGCTCACCCCATGTTCGGACCGAATCGAATTCAAGGAAAGACCGTTCTCATCACCGGCGCGTCCTCCGGCATCGGCGAGGCCTGTGCGAGGGCCCTGGCCGCCCACGGCGCCCACCTCATCCTCTGCGCCCGGCGGCAGGAGCGGCTGACAGCCCTCCAAGCCAGCCTGGAAGCGGCCCACGGCGTCCGGGTTCAGGTTTATCGTCTCGATGTCCGGGATCGACCGGCCGTGGAAGCCCTGGCGGCGGACCTCAGTCGGAACGGCGTGGTGCCGGATGTACTGGTGAACAATGCCGGGAAGGCCCTGGGCCTCCACCTCCTCCACGAAGGCTCCGTAGAGGACTGGGAGGAGATGATCGATACGAACGTGAAGGGCCTCCTCTACATGACCCGGGCGGTGCTCCCCCTCATGGTGGCCCGAGACTCGGGCCACGTGGTGAATATCGGAAGCATCGCCGGACATCAGGTCTACCAGAAGGGGGCGGTCTACAACGCCACCAAATTCGCCGTCCGGGCCCTGAACGAAGGCATGGCCCTGGATCTCTTCGGCACCAGGATCCGCGTGACGAGCATCGATCCGGGGTTGGTGGAGACGGAGTTCTCCCGGGTCCGCTTCCATGGCGACGTGAACCGGGCCCGTGCCGTCTACGAGGGATATCAGCCCCTCCGGCCCGAAGACATCGCCGAGATCGTCCTGTTCGTCTTGAACGTGCCGGAGCACGTGAACATTCTGGACCTGGTGGTCCTCCCCACCGCGCAAAGGAGCGCCCACATGGTCCACCGGACACCCTCCGGGGGTTGATCCCAGCACCCCGGGGGGAGATCCCCGTCTCCGCCGGACTTCGCCTTCCTCCCCCGCCTCTGCCCGGGGTCGAGCCGAAGCCGGGGGGACGATCATCCCTTGGCCTACCATGCGCCGGCCCTCGCCCTACCTGATCGTCTTTACCCTCTGGCTCCTGGTCTTCTCGGCCAGCAGCCAGATCATGATCCTATCTCCTATCCTCCCCCGGATCGGGTCGGAGCTGGACATTCCCCAGGCGTGGTTGGGAACGTTGGTGTCGGCCTACTCCTTCATGGTGGGGGTTTTCGCCCTCATCGCCGGCCCCATTTCCGACCGGGTGGGACGCCGGCGCATCCTGGTGACGGGCAGCGGCGCCATGACCCTCGCCCTCCTGGCCCACTATTTCGTGCAAGGCTATTTCTCCTTTTTGGCGGTGAGGGTCTTGGCGGGGGTCGCCGGTGGGATCCTGAGTGGGGCAGCCGTCTCCTACGTGGGGGACTACTTCCCTTACCACCGGCGAGGTTGGGCTGTGGGTTGGGTGATGAGCGGTTCGGCCTTCGGTCAGATCCTCGGGATCCCTGCCGGCGTCCTGCTGGCGGGCCGCTTCGGATTTCGCGCCCCGTTCTTCCTCTTTGCGGCCACCATGGCC
>JAUQOX010000038.1 GCA_030550695.1 Gemmatimonadota bacterium
GCGGTGAGAACGAGGAGGGAAAGGTGGGGGGCCAGGGCCCGGAGGCGCTCGGCGACGCCGGGGAGGAGGGATCCGTCGCGACTGAGGGTTCCGGTGAAATCCAACAGCAGGTGGGTGAAGTGGCGAGGGCCTGAGGGAAGGAACAGTTCCATGGCTCGGGATGGCCGGTTGCGGGTGCACGGGACGGGAAGGAGCCAGGCCAATTGAGGGGGCCGGAAAGGGTTGGGCAAGGGCCGAGACCTACCCCCTTGCCCTTCGGCCCCGTTGGGCTAAAGTTTTACAGGCGAGAAAAGCCCTGGCGATGGAGTTCGCCACAACCGCCGCCCCTTGCGGCTGATGACTCCTGCACGACCTCCGGTCGGGCAGGGTTTTTTTTGGCCCTGCCGCCGTGCCGGGGATCTCCCGTACGATCGGACAGGAGGAGCGGGCAAGGATGACGACGCTGTCTTCGCTTCGAAACGACGGACGCCCGCCGGTCCAGGGTGGGGGCCATCGGCTGGCGGGCATCCTCCTGGACCTGGAAAGGCTGGCCGAGGGGCTCGGGGCGCCCGACCTGGCCCTCCGGGCCCGGGAGGCCCGGGAGCCGCTGGAAAAGGGGGAGATCCGGGTGGTGGTGGTGGGGCAGTTCAAGCGGGGAAAGAGTACCCTGTTGAACGCCCTTGTCGGACAGCCGGTGCTCCCCACAGGGATGGTCCCGGTCACCTCGGTGGTGACCGAGATCCGCTGGAGCCCAGGCCCCGAGGTAAGGGTGGTCTTCCGGGACGGGAACATCTCCCACCCCCCTCTCTCCGGTCTCCGGGAGTTCGTCTCGGAGAGGGGGAATCCCGGAAATCGCAAAGGGGTGCAGAGGGTGGAGGTGGGGCTCCCCACACCCCTCCTGGAAGGGGGTCTTGTGCTGGTGGACACTCCGGGGATCGGCTCCACCGATCCGGGAGCCACGGAGCGGGCCTACGCCTTCCTCAGCCGGGTGGATGCGGCCCTGGTGGTGTTGTCACCGGATCCCCCCTTGGGGGAAGGGGAGGCCCGATACATCCAGGAGCTTCTGGCCCACACTCCCCACGCCCTCTTCGTCCTGACCAAGGTGGACCTCTTCCCCGAGGCGGCGTGGCGGGAGGCCCTGGCCTTCGATCGGGAGGTGCTGGCCCGGGCGCTGGACCTGCCCCCCGAGCAGGTGCGCATCCTTCCGGTTTCGGCCGTGGCCGGGAGTGCCGGTTGGCATGATGGGAGTCTCGACCAGCTCCGACACGAGCTGATGCGCCTGGGAATGGAGAGGCGGGAGGGGGTGAGCCAGGATGTGGCGGTGCGGCGCTTGGGCCAGATCGCCGAGGGCCTGGCGGCCCGCTTGGAAGTGGGGGAAAAGGCGATTCGCATGTCCCGGGAAAGCCTGGAAGACCGGCTTCGGCGTCTGGGGGATCTGAGAAGGGACTTGGCCCTCCGCCGGAGCGAAGTCCAGCCCGTCCTGCTGGATGCGGCCAGGAGGCTGGCCGAGGACGTGGGCGACGCGTTGCGCCGCGAGGCTCAGGCCCGTCGCCTCTCCCTGATCCGCTCCTTGGAGGAACGGCTCCGGGATGGCTCCGGCCAGGGCAACGGGGCCCTCACCCGGAGCATCTCGGTGGCGTTGGCCGAGGGGGTGACCGCCCTTTTCGAGGGGTGGTGGAGCCAGCGCGGCGGTGAGGCGAAGGCTCGACTCCGGGAGGCTATGGAACGGGCGGCCAAAGGCGTGGACGCCACCGGTTCCACCTTGGCTTCCTGGGTGGCCGACGAGCTGGGGGTGGTGCTTCCCACGCCCCCTCCCCCCCTGGACCTGGTGGAGTCCCACGACTTCTACTATCACGTGGCCGGGGTTTCTCCGGAGCTGACCGTGGACCTCCTGCTCCTCCTCCTTCCGCCCCCGTGGTTCCGCCGATGGCTCCGGCGGCGCCTTTCCCGGCTGGTGGAAGAGAACCTGGAACTCAACGTGGGAAGAACCCAGGGAGACCTCCTTTACCGGGCCCAGGAAACGGTGCGGGCGTTCTTCGCCGAGCTGAACCGGCGGGCCCTGGAGGCGGAAGAGGGGATCCAGACGGCCCTCCTCAGGGCCTTGGAAATTCGGGCGGGGTTGGAGGTGGAGGGGGCCAAAGCTCTGGAGGAGCTGGCTGAAGCCCGGGCCCGTCTGGAAGAGATCCTGGCGATGGCCCCTGGGGCACCCGCGTTGGCGGGGGTTTTCGAAAGGCAGGAGGGTGGAGGAAGGGAGTCGGCGGGGGAAGGGCCATGAGCCGGACGTCAAAGAAGGCTGTCCTCCGCCTGACGGCGGCCCAAAGACGGCATCTGGAGGTGAGCCTGGGTCGTCTCCAGTCCGAACTGGCCGAGGCCCGAAGCTGGTTTGCCGAGCGCCCTGTTCCCGGCGTCTCCCCTTCGGACTTGGTTGCCGGGTTGGAAGCGTTGGAAGGCAGGGTGCAGGAGGTGGCCCTCCGCCTGGGGCTGTCCCCCGCCGACCTTCGCCCCGATCCCCGCCAGAAGCTCCAGGCCTGGGCCTCTTCCTGGTGGACCATAGCCCTGGACTGCCGTTCCAAGGGCCTCCGGGGCTACGGGGAGGTGGATGCCGCGGCCGCCGCCCTGGTGGATCCCATCATGGAGGATTTGGCCGGTGCCTTCCTGGCGCTGGGGCGTCTGGCCTCCGACCCTGGACCCCCGTCAGGCTCGGAAGCCCCCCAGGTGCCTCCGACGCCTTCGGCGTCGTGACCCTCCCGCCGGCAAGACTTTCCCCGGCACATGCCTTGGGAGGCTTCCCTCCTCCCTGAACTTTTCCCTGCGCATCTCTTGTTTTGCATATGGAATCCCTGTTCGGTACCGCTGCGTTCTGGCTCCTCTTGGCCGTGCTGGCCGCCATCACCGCCTACCACCTCGGGGTGGCCGTGGCCCTGGTGGAGATCGTCTTCGGGGTAGGGGTGGCCGCCCTCGCCGAAGGACTGGGTGTTCCCGAAGCCCTGGGAACCGACCAGGAGTGGCTCCGGTTCCTCGCGTCGGCGGGGGCGGTTCTCCTCACCTTCCTGGCAGGGGCGGAACTGGAACCGCAGGTGATCCGCAGCCAGTTCCGGGAGGTGAGTTCCGTGGGCCTGGTAGGGTTCTTCTCTCCCTTCCTGGGATGCGCCGCCCTGGCGTATTGGGGCCTGGGTTGGGACGCACGGGCCAGTCTCCTGGCCGGAGTGGCCCTGTCCACCACCTCCATGGCGGTGGTCTACGCGGTGATGCTGGAGACGGGGTTCAACCAGACCTCTTTCGGCAAAGGAATCCTGGGGGCGTGTTTCGTCAACGACCTGGGCACGGTGATCGCCCTGGGGCTGCTGTTTTCTCCCTTCACCTGGCGCACGGGGACTTTCGTGGCCGTCACCCTGGGGGTTTTGGTCCTCCTTCCCCGTTCCACCAGGTGGTTGACGGAGACCTACGGCAGACGGACGGCGGCCATCCGGGCCAAGTGGGTGATCCTCATCCTCTTCGGTTTGGGCGCCTTGGCCCTCTGGTCAGGGAGCGAAGCCGTGCTCCCCGCCTACCTGGTGGGGATGGCCTTGGCCGAGTTTTCCGCCGAGGAGGTTCCCTGGGTTCGCCGCATGCGGACCCTGACGGTGGGATTCCTCACCCCCTTCTACTTTCTCCGGGCGGGGACCTTCGTGTCCGTGCCGGCTCTCTTGGCGGCCCCCCTGGCGTTCGTGGTACTCCTCGGGGGCAAGGTGGCCTTCAAGATCTTCGGGCTCTACCCGGTGGTGGCCGGTTTCCGACGCGAGAGGAGGGAGCGGTGGTACTACACCCTCCTCATGTCCACGGGGCTCACCTTCGGCACCATCGCGGCCCTCTTCGGCCTCACCCACGGCGTCATCGGTCGGGAGCAATACTCGTTCCTGGTGGCTGCAGTCATCGCGTCGGCGGTGGTGCCCACTTTGGTGGCCGGAGCCTTTTTCGTTCCCACCCACCTCTTGCCTGCCGCCCGGGGTGCCGCCCCCACCGAGGAGGATCTGGGAGAGGAGGGGTAGGGCTTGGGCCGTCTGTAGCATGCCCGTAAAGGCGGGGCACCGACGGGAAGGGGTGGGGGCGAGGAAGGGTCAGGGGCGGCGTGTTGCCTTGCCCCTCCGCGCTGTGCATGCCATGCTTTCCCCCTACACCCTAGGTCCCCTTCCGTCAGGACGGCCCGGCCCCCGTCGGCCGCCGAACCATCCGGCGCGAGGGAGCAGTCCTCCACTCCCATCGGAGCCCCGGCATGCGTGTCCTCATCGTGGAAGACAATCCCACCGATCGCCTCCTGCTGGAGGATATCGTCCGTTCCCGGGGCCATGAGACGGCGGTCTCCGCCGATGCCGAGGGAGCCTGGGCCCTGGTCCAGGAGGATCGGATCCCCCTCATCCTCCTGGACCTCTGGCTGCCGGGAATGGACGGGTTGGAGTTCGTCCGGCGCTACCGCGCCCTCCCCGAATCCGATCAAAGCGTGATCGTGGTCATCACCGGTGTGGACCGGAGGGAGGTGTTGGAGGAGGTCCTGGAAGCGGGCGCCAACGACTATGTGAGCAAGCCGATCTCCCCGCCGGTGCTCCATGTCCGCCTGGCCGTCGCCGAGCGGCAGGTCAGGGACATCCTTCGGAGGAGACACCTGGAGCAGGCCTTGGCCAAGAACGCCCTCCGGGATCCCCTCACGGATCTGGCCAACCGGACCCTTTTCCTGGAGCGCCTGGAACAGGCCCACCGGAGGGCCCGGCGGAATCGGGCCTACCTTTTCGCGGTGCTCTACCTCCGCCTGGAGTCGCTGGAGGCTGCAGAGGGCGGAACTCCGACCCCTCCTCCTGCCCCGCCCGTGCCGGAGCCCGTGCTGGTGGAGGCCGCCAGGCGGCTGGAAGAATGCGTCCGGGCCGTGGATACGGTGGCCCGGATGGAGGAGGCGGACTTCGCCATCCTTCTGGACGGCCCCAAGGACCTGAGCGACACCCTGCGGGTGGCCCAGCGGATCCAACAGGCCATGGCCTACCCTTTCCCCCTGAACCGGGGGCTTTTCCGGGCGGGGGCCTCGGCGGGGATCGCCATCAGCACCACGGAATTCGGAGGGGCCGAAGAGGTGGTGCGCCATGCCCAGCTGGCCATGACCAGGGCGCGGGCGGCCGGCATCGGAGGCCACATGATCTATGACCCCGTCCTCCATGCCCGGGCGGCGGCCCGCATGCGGCAGGAGGCCAACTTGCGGCGGGCCCTCGACCGGGAAGAGATGAGCCTGCGCTTCCAGCCCCTGGTGGACCTCCGGACCCAGGAGATCAGCGGGTTCGAAGTCCTGACGTACTGGAACGATCCCGACCGAGGGTTGGTGCCGCCGGGCGATTTCATCCCCTTGGCGGAGCAGACGGGCCTCATCGTCCCCCTGGGATGGTGGGTGTTGGAACAGGCCCTGGCGCAGATGGCCCGCTGGCGGGAGGAGATCGGCTCCTCCCGCCGCCTCTCCTTGAGTGTGAACCTTTCGGGCAAGCAGTTCGCCGAATCCGACGTATTCGACCAGATCGCCCGCCGGCTGGAGAGGCGGAAGATTCCGGGGGAATGGCTTCATCTGGAGATCACCGAGACCACCTTGATGGAGAATGTGGAGGCGACCCTCCAGACCCTCCGGCGCCTCAAGGAAGCGGCCCTGCGCCTCCATGTGGACGACTTCGGCACCGGCTACTCCTCCCTCAGCTACCTCTGCCGCTTTCCTGTGGATGCCGTAAAGGTGGACCGCAGCTTCGTCCAGCAGATGACCTACAGTCCGGAGAACCTGGAGATCGTGAAGGCCATCGTCCGCCTGGCCAAGAATCTCCGACTGGGCCTGGTGGCCGAGGGAGTGGAGAACCGCGAGCAGTTGAACCTGTTGCGGGAACTGGAATGCGATTTCGCCCAGGGCTATCTGTTCGGACGTCCGGTGACGGCGGAGGAGGCGGCTGCCTTGCTGGAACGGAAGGCCGGGTACTGGGAAATGGAGGAGGGGGGGAAGTGGCCCTGACGCCCCTTCTCGTCTTGTGTCCGGTCCGGGGATCCCATCAGGGGCGAGGGGCCATCCAGGAGTCGTCAACCACGAGGGCATCATGGAGCGCATGCGGGTCATCGACGCCATAGCTGTGGCGGGAAAGCTCGTCCGCACCCATCTAGGGGTGCGCCCCGGGGAGGAGGTACTTCTGGTTGCGGATCCCCTCACCGAAATGGAAATGGCCTGGGCGTTGGCCGGGGCCGTGGCGGAGGTAGGGGGGGAGTACACCCTGGCCGTCATGCCCAGCCGTGCCTTGAGCCGGGCCACGGAACTTACCGGGTGCCTGGATGCGGCCCTGACCCGAGCCGACGTCCTGGTGGGACTCACCGGGGCTTCGGGCGCGCCTACCTATTCGGCGGTGGTCCAGGAACAGCTTGCCCGCAAAAAGCTCCGGGCCCTTTCCATGGTCATGCGCTCCATGGACAATTGGACCAAGGGAGCGGCTTTGGCGGATTACGAAGAGCTGGAGCGCCGAGGACAGGCTTTGAGCCAACTTTGGGCCAGGGGCCGGCAGGTGGAGGTCAGGTCGGAGGCGGGCACCCACTTCACCGCCGGAGTGACCCGTGAGCCCGTCATGGACCAAGTGGTGATCGTCGAATGCGGCATCGCCCGGGAACCGGGGCGGGAGGCGGCCTTCTCCGACGGAGAGATTTCCCAGCGGCCCCTGGCGGGCACGGCCTCGGGCACCCTGGTGGTGGACGGACCCATGGCGGTCATCGGGGGGGGCGACGATCCGATCCACCTCGAGGTCCGCCAGGGAAAGGTGGTATCGGTGGCCGGGGGACGGCGGGCTCGCCGTCTGCAACAGATTCTGGACGAGGTTCCGGGCGCCGATCACATCGCCGAGATCGGGTTGGGGCTCAACTCCATGGCCCTTCGCAACGGTGACTTCGAAGAGGAGAAAAAAGCCGCGGGGAACGTCCATGTCGCCCTGGGCGACGATGTCTTCTACGGGGGGAACCACCGCTGCGCTGTACACCTGGATATGGTGATCCGGGATGCCACCTTCCTGGTGGACGGACGGCCCCTGGCGGAAAGGGGCCGCATTGTGGCCTGAGGGGGGCGGTCCAGTGAACTTGCCTCGAGCCGAGGGGCACACTCCTTGTCCTGCTTCCGCCCTGGAGGGGGTGCGGGTCCTGGATCTTTCCCGGGTGCTGGCGGGCCCCTTCGCCACCCAGATCCTTGCCGATCTGGGCGCGGAGGTCATCAAGATCGAGGATCCCGCCCGAGGCGACGAAACCAGGGCTTGGGGGCCTCCCTTCGCCAAAGGGGAGAGTGCGTATTTCCTTTCGGTGAATCGGGGCAAGCGTAGCGTTGCAGTGAATCTCAAATCGCCGGACGGCGGGCGAATCGTGCGGGAGCTGGCGCTGCGGAGCGATGTGCTGGTGGAAAACTTCAAGCCCGGCGATATGGCCAGGTACGGCTTGGATTACCAGAGCTTGGCCGCCCTGAACCCCAAGCTCGTCTACTGCTCGGTGACGGGGTTCGGACAAGACGGCCCCATGCGGGACATGCCGGGGTACGATTTTGCCGTCCAGGCCTTGTGCGGCATCATGGCGGTGACCGGTGAACCGGAGGGTCCCCCCATGAAGGTGGGCGTGGCCTGGGTGGATATCCTGTGTGGACTGTACGCTGCGGTGGGGGTGCTGGCGGCCCTCCGGGCGCGGGACCGTACCGGGCAGGGCCAACACATCGACCTGGCCCTTTGGGATGCCGGAGTAGCGGCCATGGCGAATCTGGCACAGGCCTATCTGGTGTCGGGGCAGGAACCCGGACGCTACGGCAACGCCCACGCCCAGATCGTGCCCTATCAACTCTTTGCCGCCGCCGACGGCTTCCTGGTGGTGGCGGTGGGGAACGACGCCCAGTTCCGCCGCTTCTGCCGGGCTTTGGGAATGCCGGAGTTGGCCGACGATCCCCGCTATGCCACGAATCCGGCCCGGGTCGAGCACCGGCAAAGCCTTGTCTCCGTCCTGGCACCGGCCTTGGCCGCGAAGCCCACCGCGCATTGGCTTGCTTCCCTCAGGGAAGCCAAGGTACCGGCGGCGCCCGTGTGGGGCTTGGGCGAGGTGTTCGGCTCGCAACTGGCCCGGGCCAGGGGGATGCGCTGGACCGTGGGGCATCCCACGGCGGGGGACCTGCAGGTGGTAGGGAGTCCTTTCCAGCACATGAGCCTGACTCCGGCCCGGCCGGGGGATCCGCCCCCCCGGTTGGGGGAGCATACCCGCGTGGTCTTGGAGTCGCTCCTGGGGTATGCCTCCGAGACCGTGGATCGCCTGGCGGAGGAGGGAGCCATAGGCCTCGGGCCGAAAGGGGCGGGGGAAGGTGAGGGTGCGGTCGCCTAGGGGACGGACCCGAAGTCTCGGGGGAGAAGGGAAGGGAGGGACCGTGAGGACGGCGAAGCGGGTGAACCTGGGGGTGGGGGCTATGGCCCTCTTGTGGCTCGGCAGCCTGCCGGCTGGGGCGGCCCAGCAGCGGGTGGCCCAAGGGACCCGGTTCATGGTGGCAGCCCCCACCCCGGAGGCCGTCCAGGTGGGGGTCAGGGTCCTGGAGGAAGGGGGGAACGCCGTGGACGCCGCGGCGGCCGTGGCCTTCGCCCTCGTGGTCACCGATCCTGCCATGGCCAGCTTGGGGGGACGCTCCCAGATCCTCCTGCGCCTGGCCGACGGCCGGTTCGTGGGGATCGACGGCGCCACCCAGGCACCCCTGGGGGTGGATGAGCCGGCCCGCGTAGGCCACGGATACCGGACGGTGCCGATCCCCGGCACCCCCGCCGCCCTGGAGCAGATGTTGGCCGAGTACGGCACCCTCCCCTTGGCCCAGGTCCTCGAGCCCGCCATCCGCCTGGCGGAGGAGGGCTTCGTCGTCAAGGAGGACCTCCACGAGGCCTTCCGACGCTATCAAGAGACCCTTGTCCTGTACCCTGGCACCCGACAGCACTTCTTCAAACCCGACGGCTCCCCCTACTCCCGGGGGGAACGCTTCGTCCAGCCGGCCCTGGCCCGGACCCTCCGGATCCTGGCCCGGGAAGGCACCGCCGCCCTTTACAGGGGCGAGTTGGCCCGGAGCTTCGTGTCGGACATGCAACGGAACGGTGGGCTCGTGACGCTGGACGATCTGGCCCGCTACCGGCCTCGAGCCGGGGAGATCGTGGAGGGTTCCTACCGGGGGTATCGGGTGGTGGCCCGCGGCGGAAACTGCGACGGCGCCTCGGTGATTCAGATGCTCCAGATGCTGGAGCATTTTCCCCTGGCGCGGTACCGTCCCGAAGACCCGGAGTATATCCACATCCTGGCGCAGGTCCTGTACTTGGGGCGGATCGACGAACTGGTCCCCGACTGGATTCAGGTGTCGCCGGCCCACGCCGCCCGTCGGGTAAGGGAAATCGACCTGGAACGGGTACTCCCCATGGCCACCAGGGGAGGGGAGACCCGCCAGGGGGAGACCCACCACTTTTCCGTAGTGGACTCCCAGGGAAACGCGGTGGCCATCACCCAGTCCATCGGCCCCCAGTTCGGGGCCAAAGCCGCCTCGCCGGAGCTGGGGTTCTTCTACGGCTACAGCTACGACATGAACGACGACCCCGTCCCCTTCAAGCGCGAGAAGACGGAACAGTCCCCCACCATGGTCCTGGCGGGCGATCGGCCCTTCTTGGTCCTGGGGGCCGCGGGGAGCGGCCGCATCCCCGGTGCGGTCGTGCGGACGGTGGTGAACGTGGTGGATCACGGAATGACCCTGGAAGACGCCCTGGCGGCTCCGAGGTGGTTCTGGGCGGAAGACGGACTTCGGATGGAAAACCTGGGCCTCGGCGAGGCCCTCCTGGATCGCCTGCGCCGCTACGGCTATGAGGTCCGGCTCTACGAAGGGCGCGATCCCTACTTCGGTAGCGTCCACGCAGTCTTCCTGGACCCCGCCACCGGCGTCCTTTACGGGGCGGGCGACCCCCGGGACCATGGGGGAGGCGGGGGGAGGTAACCCCCTCAGGCGTGGAAATACCTGGCCGTCATGCGGTCGGCTCTGGCGTCACCCGAGGGTTCAGCGCCGAGGTAAGTCCCTCAGATGTCGTAGTACCTGGCCACCTCCCAGGGGTGGGGCACCGACCGCATCTCCTCGATGTCCCTCCGTTTGGCCGCCACCCACTCCTCCAAAAGATACTGTGGAAAGATGCCGTCGCGGGTAAGGTACTCATGATCCCGCTCCAGGGCATCCAAAGCTTCTTCCAGGGAGGCCGGGAAAGAGCGGATGCGGGCCAGCTCTTCGGGGGGCAGGAGATAAAGGTTGGTCTCGTAAGGGCCGAACCCCTCCTCCTTGGGATCCAGGCGACGCCGCACCCCGTCCAACCCTGCCAACATCAGAGCCGCAAAGGCCATATACGGGTTGCAGGTGGCGTCGATGGTGCGGAACTCGAACCTCCGCTCCGCCGGGTCGGAAAGGTACCCAGGAATACGGACGGCTGCGGAACGGTTGCTCTCGGCGAAGACGGCCTTGACCGGTGCTTCGAACCCGGGGACCAGGCGGCGATAGGAGTTGGTGGTGGGGTTGGTGAGCGCCAGCAGGGAAGGCGCATGGTCCAGGATCCCCGCGATGTACTGGAGGGCCAGCTCGCTGAGCTGGTAAAGGCCCTGGGGATCGTGGAACACGTTCTGTCCGTCCTTGAGCAGGAGATGATGGACGTGCATCCCGTTCCCCGGCTCGTCCGGAAACAGCTTGGGCAGGAAGGTCACGATCTTCCCCCACCTCTTGGCCACCCGATGGGCCATCATCTTGGCCAAGACCGTGCCGTCGGCGGCCTCTTCCACCGGCGTCAGGCAGAACTCGATCTCGGCCTGGGAGCTTCCCACCTCATGGTGATGATACTTGACCTGCAGACCGAGCTTCCGCAGCACGGACACGATCTCGCAGCGGATGGCGAAGAGGTGGTCGTTGGGCTCGGCCCGGAAATACCCCCGCTTGGGGGCAATCCGGTACACCTCCTCGCCGCCCGGGGGGCTCACCATTTCCACGGACTCCACCCGGAAGGACTGCTCCCGGGGGGTTCGGATGCTGAACAGCTGGTCCAGCACGTGGAACTCCAGCTCCACCCCTATCCGGGCGGAGTCGGCCACCCCCTCGGAGCGGAAGAGCTCCAGGGTCTGGGGGATGAGATGACGGAGATCCTGACGGAACCGCCCGCCTCCGTCGGGCTGGAGAATGTGACAGAAGAAGGCCAGCACCCGGTATTCGTCGTCCAGGGGGTCCACGAAGGCGTAGGAGAGATCGGGCTTGAGGATCATGTCGGAACGCTCCACCCGTGCGAAGCCGAAGTTGGAGGCATCGAAGCCGATCCCCTGGGCCAGGGTGGACTCGGAGAACCCTTCCGCGGGGATCGTCACCTGGCGGAGGCGCCCGTCGATGTCGGTGAGATAGAAGGTGATGAAGGAGATGGATTCCCGAGTGACGAAGGCCTGGACCTCGTCGGCGTTGGCAAAGGAGAGCATGCTTCCCTTCCTGGTTTTCAGCGGGTCAGGAAATACCCCAGGGTCAGGAAGGTAAGGGCCAGGGCCAGCCTCTTCCAGAACCCTCCTTTGGGCCCGACGGGATCACCCCGGCGGGTCCAGACCAGGATGGCGCCGCAAGGGCTGTTGGAGTACTCGGGTGGGGCGTTGACCCCGGGGTAGACCTCCACCAGCTCCACGTCGTCGGGGCGGAGGATGTCGTCCAGGGGCATGTCGGGCACCGTGCGGATGCCGTCCACGATGATGTCGGGGCGACAGCCCCCCCGCATGCGGACCAGGGCCCCCCGGCGGGAGGGAGCCACGCTCACCCCGGCCACCGTGCGGAGGAGGTCGGTGAAGTACAGGGCGGCCCGGGCCTCGATGTCTTCCCGGGTGAGGAGGGTGGCGCCCCGGCCCCGGGCCCGCCGCTCGGCCTCTTCCAGGAACCACGGGCGGCGGACATCCGCCACCACCACGATGGCTTCCAGGGGGATGGGGGTGGTGGAGAGGGGGAGGAGAGCTTCCAGGTGGGTGGCGGCCTCCACATGAAGGGTGTCCCGGCGGGTATGGTAGCCGAGGAGCTCGACCACCAGGATGTAGGTGCCCGGGGGAACGACGTCGAAGCGGAAACGGCCCTCGGCGTCCGTCACCCGGGTCCCCAGTCCGACGGTGCCGCCGGGGCCCGGGGCCAGGGAGACGGCGGCGCCGAAGAGGGGGAGGCGGGTCCCGTGCTCCACCACCGACCCCCAGAGCACAGCGGGGGGAGGGGGGGGTGGGGTTTGCTGGGCCGGGAGGGAATAGGCCGGCAGGCCTCCCCAGGCGATTCCGGCCAGGGCCAGGGATCTCCACCGGCTGGGCCGGCGAACGCGCAACCCCCTTCCCTGCCCCGGGCTCCATGGGGGGGAAGGGTGGCACCCGCGGCTCGACCGCAGGGGAGGGGGGGGGATGGGGGCGGAGGGCGGGCCCATATTGAGTCATACGCCAGGCCAGGCTGCTTGTTTCCCATCCCGCATCCCTCGCCTGTGGAGGGCCGTCCCCACCCGAGACGGGCCCCATCTTCAACCCCTGCATCCCAAGGATCCGACTGCCGCCTCCAAGGCGATCCCTCGGGCCCTCCCCCGGCGACCCCCGCTGGCCGGCCTTGGGCCCCCCTCCGGTACGGTCCCCGAGCCCTGAAGGCGGCCCCCCCGGGCCGAAAGGTGCCTCCCTTACGGCGTCCCCCCCGGCCCGCTCCGCGTCGGATAGTCGAAGCGCCGGTTGGGGTAGGGCGGCGGGGGGGGCACCGGACGGGGATCCTCGGCGATCTTCTCCAGCAGGTACTCGATGGCCCGCTCCAGCTGGGCGTCCTGGCCCCGGAAGGTGGCGTGGGGGAGGTTGTCCACCACGATGTCGGGGATCACTCCGATCTGCTCGATGAGCCACTGGCCTTCGGGGCCGTACACCCCCGTCTGCGGTGCCCGGGCGATCCCGCCGTCGGTGAGGGTGTTCACGTCGGAGAGCCAGATCTCGCCCCCCCAGGTCCGGGTGCCGATCACCGGTCCCAGGCCCAGGCGACGGAATCCTTCCGCGAAGGCTTCCCCGTCGGAGGCGGTGTTCTCGTCCACCAGGACCACCATGTGCCCCCGGAAGGCGTACTGCATGTTCCAGGTGGGCTGGCCCACCCGTCCCTTCCAGTACATCCATGCCTGGCGGAGAAGCTTCTCCAGGAGGATGCTGTCAATGTTCCCGCCCCGGTTCTGGCGGACGTCGATGATGAGGCCGGCCCGGTTGAATACGGGGTAGAAGTTGCGGTAGAACTCCGTGATGTTGGCCGAGCCCATGGCCCGGAGGTGCAAATATCCGATCTGCCCTCCGCTGGCCTCCTCCACCCGGAGCCGGCGGGTATACTGCCAGTCGGAGTAGCGGAGGTTGGACTCGTTGGTGGTAGGGGTGACCATGACGTCGCGGGAAGGCCCGCCACCGGCCGGCCGTATCCGCAGACGTACCTGACGGTCCTCGTTCCGCAGCAGGGCGCCGATGTCCCAGACGGACAGCACGTCACGGCCGTTCACCTGCTCGATGATGTCGCCCTCGGAAATGCCCAAGGAGGGATCCGCCAGGGGGGAGCGTTCGTCGGGGTAGTCGGGGTCGGATCGGTAGATGTAGTCTATGCGGTAGCCGCCGCCTGCGGGGTCACGGAGCAGCCGTGCTCCCAGGGAGGCTACCCGCACGTTGTCGTTTCCGCGACGGAGGTCCCCGCCCCGCACGCTGGTATGGAGCGCGCTCAGCTCGCCCACCATCCAGCCGATGACTTCGGAGAGTTCGTCCCGGGTGGTGATGCGATCCACCAGGGGGAGGTGTTTGTCCAGGATCCCTTTCCAGTCCGTGCCGTGCATGCCGGGGTCGTAGAAGTAGTCCCGCTCCAGCCGCCAGGCATCTACGAAGATCTGCCTCCAGTCTTCCCGCACCTGGATGGGGAAGGACCACCCCGACAGGTCCACCCGGAAGTCGGCGAGGTTGCCGATCCGCGACGCCCGGGCGTCGGCCACGTAGAGGTTGTTGCCCTGCCGGAGGAGGAGCTTCTTGCCGTCCAGGCTCATCTCGTACGAGCCCACGCCTTCCGCCACCACCACGAGTTCGGGCGGCTTCTGGTTCCCGATGGCGATGGCTGTAAGGCGGGCTCCCCCCTGCTGGCCGGCATCCCGGTCCAGGAAGAAAAGGGCGCCGTCGTTCACGGTAAGGGCACTGTAGTTCCCCGAACGGACGGGCACCTTGTAGAGGCGGGAGGCCAGCCCGGAGAGTTCGATTTCCACCCGGGGCGCCGCCGGGGTCCCCGAGGCCCCTCGACCTGCACCTTCCTGCCGGGACGCAGCGCTTGTGCTGCTGCCCTCGGCACCCTCCCTAGGCCGGGCCTCGCCGGAAGAGGCGGCCTCACGGGTCAGCTCGTCGTCGGGGGTGAAGGGCGACCGGAGTCCCGGCTTCAGGGCGACCAGGAAGATCTCCATGGGCCGGTCGAAGTAGGGGCTCGGCGCCCGGGGGCCCCAGGGGCTCCCCACCAGGGATTGGAGGTTGCGGTCGGAGAGGAAGTACAGGAATTGGCCCCCGGGGTGCCAGGCGGGGGAATAGGAGTTCGTCCGGTCGCTGGTCACCACCGCCCGGGTTCCGTCCCGGGGGCGAAAGAGCTGGATCTGGACGAAGCTGTTCAGGGCCGTCTTCTCGTAGGCCAGCCATTGGGAGTCCGGCGACCAGGCCATGGCCCCCACCCCCTCCTGGTCCTGGGTGAGGCGGGTCTGCCGGCCGGTGGCCAGCTCCAGGATCCACAGATCCCGATGGTTGTCCCGATAGGCCAGATACTTGCCGTCGGGCGAAGGATGCCCCTGGAAGCGCAGGATGGTACCATCATTGGTCAGGCGCCGCTCCTCGCCCACGCCGGTGGCGGGCAGGGTGACCCACTCCAGCTCTCCCGTCTCGTCGGAAAGGGCAGCCAGGGTGTGGCCGTCGGGGAGGAAGATGGCGTCACGGTAGCGCACGCCCTGTTTGGCCGACGCCTTGACCAGACGGCCCCTGCCCACCGGGGCCACGAACACCCGGCCCCGGGCCGTGAGGACTACACTTTCGCCCTTGGGGTGCAGGTGCACGGCGGTCACGTATTCCATAGGGTTGGTGACCCAGCGCTCCCGAAGCTGATCGAAGTCGGAGGACAGGGTGATGGGGATGAGGGACGTGCGGTTCTGAGCGATGTCGAAGAGCCAGAGATCGGCCCCGCAGGCGTAGACGATCCTACCATTGTGCAGATAAGGTGTGCGGACATCCCATCCCGAATGGAAGGTGTGCTGGCGGAGGTCACCACCCTCCGGGTTCATGGACCAGAGGTTCATGGTGCCGTCTCGGTCGGTGACGAAATAGACCCGCCCGCCCCAGGGCATGGGCGAATGGCTCTCGCCGTTGTAGTCGCCGGTAAGCTCCACCGCCTCCGGGGTGCCCTCGGCGAACTTCCAGATGTTCCGGGCCGTGCCCCCCGTGTAGCGCTTGGTCACGTTGTTGTGGAAGGCGGGGCGCACGAAGTACCAGGTGCGGCTGGGGGCGTCGTAGGCACCCTCCGTGGCCGTGTAAAGGGGAACCCGCTCCAAGGCATTACGCTCCAGGTCCAGGATCACCATCTGGGGCTGGGGCAGGGTGGAGAAGCGGGTGGTGGTGTAGACCACCCTTCCGTCGGGCATCCAGGTGGTGGCGATGGAGGCGTCTTCCTCGTAGGTGCGTCGCACCGGGAGGCCCCCTTCCACCGGCATGGTATAGAGTTCCGTGGGGCCTTCGTAGCGGGCCGTGAAGGCCAGGGTTCGGCCGTCGGGGGAGATGCGGGGGTGGGTTTCCTCGCCCAAGTGGGTGGTGAGGCGTTGGGCCCGCCCACCGCTGACGGGAACCTTCCAGAGGTCCCCTTCGGCGGCAAAGATCACCAGATCGCCGTGGAGGGCGGGGTAGCGGTAGAACCCCAGGCCCGTGGCTTCGGCGGGGCCGGGGGGGCGGCCCTGCGACCGGACAGCCGCCGGCAGGAGGGCCAGAAGAACCGTGAGGAGGGCGATAGACTTCCGCATCATGGAGGACCTCCGGGGCGAGGGATGCTCGGGTCGGGGAATGGGAGGAAAATCAA
>JAUQOX010000286.1 GCA_030550695.1 Gemmatimonadota bacterium
TCCCCGGGGGAGGAACGGGCCGGGGGCGGAAGTCGGGACAGGGAGGGGGAGGAAGGGAGGGGAGCCCGCCGAGGGTTCCGACCCGGGGGGGCCTCCCTAATCTGCCCTGACGATGTCGTAGCAGATCCGCCAGGTCTTCATGTTCTCGGGGTCGGCGGAACCTTCGTCGGCCGGCTCATAGTGCCCCACCCAGGTGTCGGGGTCCCCGGAGAACTCCCGACGGTAGGTATCCAGCCGGTCTGGGCCCCCGAGGGTGTCGAGCTCCTCCCCGGTAAGCTCGATGAGGAGGGTGTCCCCGGCTACGCCGTCGAAAAGCACCTTGTTGAGCTTGTCCAAACGGTTCCAGCCGGGCTTGTCCGAGAGGGCGTAATACCCCGTCTCCGGCATGCGCAGCTCCTCCACCTTCCCCCCCGATTCCACCCGGGAGCGGAAGACGAACTCGCCGGTTTCCTTGAAGAACGGCTCCAGCTTGTCCAGGATCTGGACCCAGCGAAGGATGACTTGGATGCGCTTGCCTTCCTGGCCCGACATAGGCTCGGCTCCTTGGGGTGGCTTCATTGGGGAACGAAGGAGGGACCCCGGCAAATGGTAGGGATGAGGTCGGCGTTTGTCCAGTAGGAGGAGGCCTGCCGTTCCTGCTCCCTGGGCGTTCCCCTAAGACTCCGCCGGGGTGATATTTTCCCCTGCGGGGACCTTGGCCTCCGGTCCGGGAGGCCGGAGGGCGGACCCCCGCGACGACCGAACCACGGGGACCTCGGGTTGTGTTGGCCGTTCTTCAGCTTCTCAACATCCTCCTTCCCCTGGGCTACCTGCTGGCGGGAGTCGGCTACCTGGTGGTCTTCACCCACGCCCCCGAGTGGGCCCGGCGCTGGTCCAGGACTTTCGCCCTGGGGGTCGCCGGTCTGCATTTCGTTTACCTGGTCCTCTGCACCCTGGAGTTCCGCCATGTGCCCGTGGCCAACGTGTGGGAAAGCTTCACCTTCATCGCCTTCGCCATGGTGGTGGTCTACCTCGCCCTGGAGTGGCGGTGGAAGGACCAGGCCACGGGGGTGTTCCTCCTGGCGCCGGTCCTCTTCTTTCAGGTGCTTTCCAGCGCGTTCGTGACTCACACCCGGGAGGTGGACGAGATCCTTCGCTCGCCCCTCTTCGGGGCCCACGTAAGTACGGCGCTCCTGGGGTACGTGGCCTTCAGCGTGGCCGCCGTCTACGGAGCCATGTACTGCCTTCTTTTCAGGGAACTCAAGAAGCACCGGGTAGGCCTCCTTTTTCGCCGTCTTCCCAATCTGGAGACCCTCTCCCGCCTCAACATGGGAGCGGTCCTCCTGGGGTGGGTCTTCCTGACCCTGGCCATCGGGATGGGGGCGCTGTGGGCCGGGCGCCTGTCGGCATCCGGTCTCTTGCCTCCCGACGTCTTCCTGGATCCCAAGGTGATCCTCACGGGACTGCTCTGGCTCCTCTACGGCTTGGTGCTGGGTGGACGATTCTGGCTGCGGTGGCCACATCGCCAGTTGGCCCGCCTGACCTTGGTGGCCTTCGCCCTCATGGTGGCCTCGTCCCTGGCGGTAAACCTGCTGCTCCCTTCCTTCCATCAGTTCTCCTGAGGGGGCCATGGAGATCCTCGTCTTGGGCGTGAACCACCGGACGGCCCCCGCCAAGGTCCGGGAGGAGCTGTTCCTGGGACCCGACGAGCTGGGAACCTTCTACGCCTACCTCAAGGAGCACCGGGACCTCCTCCCTGAAACGGCCGTTCTCTCCACCTGCAACCGGACGGAGATCTATGCCTTGGCCCGGGAGTGGGAGGCGGCCGATCACACCCTCCGGGAAGCGGTCTACCTCCACAAGGGCGTCACCCACCTGAACAACGGCAAGTACACCTACTCCTGGACGGGAAGGGACGCCGTCCAACAGCTCTTCCGGGTGGCGGCGGGCGTGGATTCCCTGATGGTGGGGGAACCCCAGATCCTGGGGCAGGTCCGGGAGGCCCTGGATCTGGCGGAGAAGCACCGGACGGTGGGAGCCCTCCTCACCCGTCTCTTCCACACGGCGATCCACGTGGGGAAGAGGGCCCGGGCCGAAACCGAGATCGGCAAGGGAACCGTGTCCGTGGCCTTTGCCGCTGTGGAACTGACCCAGAAAATCTTCGACCGCCTGGACCGGTGCGCCGTGCTGGTGGTGGGGGCGGGGGATACCGGGGCGCTGGCGGCCCGGCATTTCGCAGAGACCGGCCCCGGCGCCCTGGTGGTGGTGAACCGAACCTACGACAAGGCCCAGGAGCTGGCCGCCGAACTGGGCGGGAGGGCCCGTCCGTGGGAGGAGTTGGAAGAGGCCCTGGCGGAGGCCCAGGTGGTGGTCACGGCCACGGCGGCGCCTGAACCCATCGTGGATGTGCCGCGGATGGAGAGGGTCCTGAAGCGTTCGCCCCGGGGGCCCAAGGTCCTGGTGGATATTTCCAACCCCCGGAACATCCACCCGGGGGTGGGGACCCTGGAAAGGGTCTTTCTGTACGATCTGGACGCCCTGCAGAGCATCGCCGAGCAGAATCGGGCCCGGCGCCTGCGGGAAATCCCCAAGGTGGAGGGGATCGTGGCGGAGGAAACCGATCGCTTCATGGCCTGGTTCGAGTCCTTGGATACGGTACCCGTGATCCGGGCTCTCCGAGGACGGTTCGAGGCCATTGCCGAGGAAGAGATGAGGCGCCAGGCCAAGCGTTTCCACCCCTCGGACCGGGAGGCCTTGGAAGCGTACACCCGGGCCCTGTTGAACAAACTTCTGCATCAGCCCACCACCCGGATCCGCAATGCCGCCACCACGAGCAAGAGGGGGCTCGACAAGCTGGTGGCCATCCAGGAGCTGTTCGAACTGGACGTGGAAGCCTACAAGGACCGAAACGGGGGCGGAGTCGAAGGGGGCGAGGGGGAGACCCGCAGGGTGGAAGGGGAGGGGCCGGCGTGAGGAGAGCCGGGACCGGAAGCTCCCCCAGGCTCCGTATCGGAACCCGGGGCTCGGCCCTGGCCCGGTGGCAGGCGGAGCACGTCGCCGCTCTGGTGGCGGCGCTGCCCGGAGCTCCTCCCACAACCCTGGTCCTCGTCAAGACGGCGGGGGACCGGATCCGGGATGTGCCCCTTTCTCAGGTGGAGGGGAAGTCGTTCTTCACCAAGGAGATCGAGGAGGCCCTCCTGGAGGGGCGGGTGGACCTGGCCGTCCACTCCCTGAAGGATCTGGCCACCGCCTTGCCGGACGGTCTGTCCCTGGAGGCCGTCCTGGCCCGGGAGGACCCGCGGGACGTGTGGGTGGTGCGGGAGGGGGTGGATCCCGCCAACCTGCCCACGGGAGCCCGGGTGGGCACGAGCAGCCTCCGGCGCCGGGCGTTCCTGGCCCGCTGGCGGAGGGATCTCGTTCTGGAAGAGCTGCGGGGAAACGTGCCGACCCGTCTGAGGAAGCTGGACGAAGGGCGTTTCGAGGCGGTGGTCCTGGCGGCTGCGGGCCTGCGGCGGCTGGGCCTGGAGGACCGCATCGCCGCCTACCTCCCCCTCGAGGTCATGCTGCCGGCGGTGTCGCAAGGGGCGGTGGCGGTCCAGACCCGTGAGGGCGACGGGGAGGTGGGCCGGTGGGTGCGTCCCCTGGACCATCCTCCCACCCGGGCGGCCACCGCGGCGGAGCGGGCCCTGCTGGCTTCGCTGGAGGGGGGGTGCCAAGTCCCGGTGGGGGCGTTGGCCCGGGTCGTGGAAGGGGGAGGGGAAGGGGAGATCCACCTGAGGGCGGTGGTGTGTGCTCCCGACG
>JAUQOX010000287.1 GCA_030550695.1 Gemmatimonadota bacterium
GAGACGGAAGACACCGTCCGGAGGCTTTTGGAAGAACGCCGGGTCACCCATGTGGTGCTCCCTTCCTGGGAGACAACGGCTGCCCCGACGAAACGACCGGCAGGGGAGGAAGGGTCTTGGGGGAGATCCGCTCCGTCCTCGAGCTCCTCTCCCTACCTGAGCCGGTTGCACCAGGGGGAAGCTCCCCCCCCCTGGCTGGAACCTCTGCCCTATCCCGCCCCCCGCCTCCCGGGACCGGAGGCCCTCCGGGTTCTCGTGTTCCGGGTTCGCCCGGCCCCCCGCTCTTGACCCCCCGGTGGGGCCTTCCACCCTGCGTCGGCCCCGGGACGGTCCGCCGGGCCATCTTGCGAAACGGCCGGCCCCGTCCTATATAAACCGATGATCTATGTGGACGCTCAGGCTCCGGGCAGCCGTGAGCCGAGGCTCCGATGGGGTATGTGGTTCCCCGTTCCCCGCCGGCGGTTCCTCCCGTTCCCCTCGCCCTTGCGGGAGGGCAGGTCGTCGGCTACCGTGCCTCGAGCCTTCGGGCTCTCTGTCCTACCCACCGGGGCGTTCGGCCCCAAGGAGGCATCGTGAGACTCCGTACCCTTCTCTTGTTCGCACTGCTGGCGGGCGCCCTGGGAGTTTCTGCCCACGCCCAGCAGGTGGGCACGCTGGTGGTCACCGTCACCGACCGCCAGAGCGCGGCTCCCCTGGAAGGCGCCCAGGTCTCGGTCCAGTTGGGCTCCGCCCGACCCACGGGAGGGCTCACCAACGCCCAGGGGCGGGTGCTGTTCCCGGCCCTGGCCGCCGGAACCTATACCGTGACGGTGACCTTCCTCGGCTACAGCGAGGTCCGCCGTCCCAACGTGGAAATCCGGGCCGGCCAGTCCACGGTGCTGGAAATCGCCATGGAAACGGCGGCCATCACCATGGACGAGATCGTGGTGAGCGCCACGGTGGACCCGATCAGCGGGATCAAGGTCCCCTTCACCGTCTCCAAGGTCACCGAGCAGGTGCTGCAGGTGCCCACCGTGAACTCCGCCCTGGCGGCCATCCAGGGGAAGGTGGCCGGGGTGAACATCGTCCGGGCCAGCGGGCAGCCGGGGGCCGGCGTGAACATCCTGCTCCGCTCCCCCACCTCGTTCGAGGGCAGCAACAGCCCCCTCTTTGTCATCGACGGGGTGGTCATGGCCCGGGACCTGAACCGGACCACCGCTGACATCGAAGCCTTGGACATCGAGAGCGTGGAGGTGATCAAGGGGGCCGCCGCCGCCTCGCTCTACGGATCCCGGGCCGCCGCAGGGGTCATCTCCATCACCACCCGCCGGGGCTCCAGCGCCGGGCAGGGTCAGACCCGGGTCACCTCCCGCACGGAGTTCGGAAAGGACTTCTTGGCGGGCCGGCACCCCCTGACCACGGCCCACCACTACCAGATGAACGCAGACGGCACCCGGTTCATCAACTCCGAGGGCCGGGACACCACCTGGTCCGGCCGGACCCCCCGCACGTACGCCGTCCATGGCGGGAACGCCCGGATGATGGACCAGCCCTTCCCGGGCAAGATCTACGACAACCTCAAGGCCGTCTACCAGCCCGACCAGTACCTGAACCAGGGCTTCACCGTGGCCCAGAATACCCCCAACACCCAGTTCCTGGTGGGGATCACCCATTTGAACCAGCGGGGCGCGTTGGAGAACAACGACGGGTTCCGGCGAAGCACGGCCCGGGTGTCCCTGGACCATCGCATGGGTCAGCTCTCGCTCTCCTTCTCCGCTTCCCACACCCGGCAGTGGCGGGACCTCGTTTCGGGGACCCCCTATACGGCGGCCCTCACTTACCCCCCCTTCGTGGATCTCAAGAAAAAGGACGAGAACGGCAACTACCTCCAGCTTCCCGACT
Organism: Gemmatimonadota bacterium; assembly: GCA_030550695.1. Lineage (GTDB taxonomy): Bacteria > Gemmatimonadota > Gemmatimonadetes > Longimicrobiales > Gaopeijiaceae > JAUQOX01. The sequence continues at coordinate 1,882 of JAUQOX010000287.1, forward strand.
CCACGGTGGACATCGAAAACCCCATCTGGCGCCAGGCCACCCGGGACAACTACGAGATGCGGGCCCGGACCATGGGGAGCGTGAACGCCCGTTGGGCGCCCTTCAACTGGCTCACCTTCACGGCCCAGCTGGCCTACGACCGGGCCGACAACAAGGAACAGACCTACGTGCCCAAGGGGGTGCCTTTGGATGTGTGGGGTGAGCAGCCCGCCACCGGTCAGCTCTACCTGTGGCACCAGGAGAACGACGCCTACAATGGGGCGGCGGGGGTTACCCTCATGCGGCAGTTCGGGGAGCTGAACGTGCGGCTTACCGGACGGGGCACCTTCGAAAAGGAATGGCGGGAATCCTTCTACGCCGACGGCCGCGACTTCATGGTCACCGGGGTCCGTGACCTGGGGGCTGCCACGAACCTCTACGACATGAACTCCGGGGTCACGGACATCCGGGCCAACGGCTACCTCGCCGACCTGGCCCTGGACTTCAAGGACCGGTACGTGGGCTCCTTCCTCATCCGCCGCGACGGAAGCTCCCTCTTCGGCCCCAAGGAGCGTTGGCACACCTACCACCGGGCCAGCGCCTCATGGGTCTTGAGCCGGGAAGAGTGGTTCCAGGTACCCTTCGTGAACGAGTTCAAGATCCGCGCCGCCTATGGGGAAGCGGGTGGACGTCCCGGCTTCTCGGACCAGTACGAGACCTGGAGCATGAGCCGGACCACGGGCCTTTCCAAGAGCACGGCCGGAAACCCCACCCTGAAGCCCTCCTTCACCCAGGAGTATGACCTGGGGATGGACATCATCGCCTTCAGCAACCGGTTCCAACTGGAACTCGTCTACGCCAAGCAGCGCACCTCCAACAACATCATCATCGTGCCGGCCACGGTGATCAGCGGCTACAACAGCCTCTACGCCAACGCCGCGGTGATGGAGGGGCGCACCTACGAGGCGACCCTTACGGCCTACCCCGTGCGTACCCGGAACGTCACCTGGAGCATCGGAGCGGTGGCCGACAACTCGGTGAACAAGCTGGTGGAGTGGAACCGGGCCTGCTTCTACGGCAGCAACGCCGGCCGGACGCACGAATACACCTGCGCCGGCCAGCGGGCCGGGGACTTCTGGGTCCAGCGGACCGTGCGCAAGCACGACGAACTCCCCTCCTGGCTCAAGAACCGGGCCGACGAGTTCGTGGTGGACAACAAAGGTTATCTGGTCTGGGTCGGCAAGCGGGCCGACGGCACGGTGAACTCCTGGAAGGACGGGGTCGCCATCTCCGGAAAGTCCGAGTTCTGCGCCGGGAGCGCCGCCCTGAGCCCCGTCACCGGCGGCTGCGGCTGGGGTTCCCAGTTCTCCGCCGGAGGCTTCACCTACCGGTGGGGCGAACCGTTCCGGGCCTGGAACGAACAGGAAGGCCAGGTGCTCCGGGTACGGGCGGGGAACAGCCTTCCCGACCTGGGCTTCGGCTTCAACACCAACTTCCGCTACAAGGGCTTCAGCGTGTACGCCCTGTTCCGGGGCCAGATCGGGGGAATCGTCTACAACGACGCCAAGCAGTACCTCTACAACCAGCTCCGGCACAAGGACCTGGACATGCGGAACGTGCCGGACTCCCTGAAGAAGCCCATCGACTACTTCCAGCGGGGGCTGGCCAACAACTACTCCGGTTGGATCGACGTCTTCGCCGAGGACGGCACCCACCTGAAGCTGGGCGAGGCCAGGATTGCCTACCGGATGGAGCAGGCCCAGCTCCGGCGGTATTTCGGCCAGTGGGCCCCCTACCAGCTGACCTTGGGGCTCAACGGCCGGAACCTGTTCACCCTCACCAACTACAGCGGGATGGATCCGGAGCGGGGCAGCCCCCTCTCCCGGGTGGAGGGAATCGGGT
>JAUQOX010000288.1 GCA_030550695.1 Gemmatimonadota bacterium
CTGGCCCGACGGCACCCTAGGGGCGGCAACCCCCAAGAAAGGATTCCTCCTCAGCGTCGACGGAGGGAGCGCCTGGGAGCCGGCCCAGGACCTTGCCGGGGCTCTCGATGGCCTTCCCCCTCCCCTGCCGGAGAGCTCCATCCCGTTGGGGAAGTTCCTCACGGACCTCCATACCGGGAAAGCCCTCATGGGAAAGGCACACCAATGGATCTGGATCGACGTCCTGGGCCTGGCTCTCCTCTTCCTGGCCGGTTCCGGGGTCTTCCTCTGGTGGAAGTTCCGGCAGCGGAAGGAGGAGCGGAGGAGGGGGGAGAGGCTTCCCCGAAGGGTCCCATCCGCCTTTCCTTGAATTCACCCCCTCCCATTTTGTCGGGACCACCCCCTTCCATGGGTCGAGGCGCTCCGCCGCCGAAGGGAGGCTCACATGGTCGGTCGGCCTCACCGTGCGCACGCAGGTCCCGCTCGGGCTCCCCTGCTGGTCCTCACCCCACTCCTGTTCGCCGCCGCCATCCCTGGGCAACTTCGGGCTCAGGCCCAGGCGCGGTCTCCGGCCCACCCCCTCCCGGACCTCACCCGGGAGCCCACCTTGTTCGTGGTGGGCTACGCCCATCTGGACACCCAATGGCGGTGGGATTTCGTGACCACCATCCGGGAGTATCTGCCCAAGACCCTGCGGGAGAACTTCGCCCTGCTGGAGAAGTACCCCAACTACATCTTCAACTTCAGCGGTGCCAACCGCTACCGGATGATCCGGGAGTACTACCCGGCGGACTACGAGCGGCTGAAAGAGTACGTAGCCCTGGGCCGCTGGTTTCCTGCCGGTTCCTCCGTGGAGGAGAACGACGTGAATGCCCCCTCGGTGGAGTCCATCCTCCGACAGCTCCTCTACGGAACTCTCTTCTTCCGGAGGGAGTTCGGCAGGACCAGCGCCGAATACATGCTCCCCGACTGCTTTGGCTTTCCTGCCTCCTTGCCCAGCATCCTCGCCCATGCGGGCATCCGGGGGTTCTCCACCCAGAAGCTCTCCCCCGCCTGGCAGCCTGCGGCCCGGGTGGGGGGGGCCGGTTCCCCTCAAGAAACCCCCGAAGGGATCCCCTTCAACCTCGGGATCTGGGAGGGGCCGGACGGCGCCACGGTCTTGGCCGCCCTGAACCCCGGAAGCTATGCAGGCTCCGTCACCTACGACCTCAGCAAGACCCCTCCGCCCCCCCCGGAAGACACCGCTCTTGCCCGGAGGCGGCCCCTGGTGGATTGGCCGGCCCGCATTCGGCGAAACGGCGAGTCCAGCGGGATCTTCGCCGACTACATGTACTATGGGACGGGAGATACGGGCGGCTCTCCCACCGAGGCCTCGGTCCGCCTCCTGGAGGCCATCGTGACCCGGGGGCTTACCGTCCTGCCGGACCCCTGGGGGCGGCGGGGCGGAGGGGACGTTCCGGCCGCCGCACAGCCCGTGCGGGTGGGCGATGGACCGGTCCGGGTGGTCTCGGCCACCGCCGAGGAGCTTTTCCTGGCCATCCGTCCTGAACAGACGGCCCGGCTGCCCCGCTACAAGGGCGAATTGGAACTCATCAACCACTCGGCGGGATCCCTGACCTCTCAGGCCTACGTGAAGCGGTGGAACCATCAGAACGAGGTCCTGGCCGGCACCGCGGAACGAGCTTCGGTGGCGGCCGAATGGATGAGGGGCCTTCCCTATCCGCAGAAACGCCTGAACGACGCCTGGACCCTCGTCCCGACCGGTCAGTTCCACGACATCATCCCGGGGACCAGCATTCCCAAGGCCTACGAGTACTCGTGGAACGACGAGGTCTTGGCCCATGAGTGGTTCGACCTGACCGACCGGAGCGGACGCTTCGGGGCCACCGTTCTCTCCGAGGCCAAGCTGGGCTCCGACAAGCCCGACGACGGCACCCTCCGCCTGACCCTGGTCCGAACCCCCGGTACCCGTGGCGGCTACGAAGACCAGAGCACGCAGGATCTCGGCCGCCACACCTTCGCGTATGGCCTGGCGGGCCACGGGGGGGACTGGAGGGAGGGCAAGACCTACTGGCAAGCCTATCGGCTGGACCAGCCGCTGGCGGCCTTCCGAGTCCCCAAACATCCGGGGGTGCTGGGGCGCAGCTTTTCTTTTCTGCGCCTAAGCCACCAAAGTGTGCGGGTGCTGGCGCTCAAGAAGGCGGAAGAGTCCGACGAGTATGTCATTCGCCTGGTGGAACAGGAAGGTCGGCCGGCCCGCGGGGTCCGGATCGGTTTTGCCGGGGCCGTGACCTGGGCCCGGGAAGTGAACGGGGTCGAGGCACCGCTGGGTCCGGCGGAGGTGACGAACGGTGAGCTGGTGGTGGATTTCGGACCGTATCAGCCTCGCACCTTCGCTTTTCGTCTGGCTCCTGCACCCCACCCGCCAAGCCTCCCCAGGGTTCAGACCCTGGCCCTCCCCTTCGACCAGGCGGTGGCGAGCCCGGACGGTAGGGTCGGTTTCGGCCGTTTCGACCGGGCAGGGCGGAGCCTGCCCGCGGAGCTGTTCCCGAGGGAACTCACCTTCGGACCCATCCCCTTCCTCCTGGGCCCCGCTCTGGGGCTCAATGCCGTCACCGCCCGAGGGCAGACTCTGCCGCTCCCGTCGGGGGAATGGAACCGGCTCTATGTCTTGGCGGCCGCAGAGGGCGACCAGACCGCCACGTTCCTGGTGGGGGACTCCCCCTCGGAGCTGACGGTTCACGATTGGAGCGGCTACATCGGCCAGTGGGACAACCGGCGGTGGACCTCCAAGGTGGACACCGTACCCCCTCCCCCCGGTTCTCCACCCGGCACAGCGCCCCGGATCCGGTCCGTGGAGGAGATGGCGGGCCTGGTCCCCGGCTTCGTGAAGCCCGCTCCCGTGGCGTGGTTCGCCTCCCACCGCCACGCCACCGACGGGGCGAACGAGCCGTACGCCTACGCCTACCTCTTTGCCTACGCCCTGGACCTGCCGGGAGGGACCCGTACCGTAACCCTGCCTTGGAACGAACGGATCCGGATCCTGGCGGCTACGGTGGCCTGGGAGACCGGGCGCGTCGTTGCGGCCCAACCCCTCTTCGACACAGTGGAGCGGGGGAGGGGTCCCTGAGGCCCACCTCCCCCGCCAGGCCGGGCGGAGCCGTGAGGGGGTCCACCTCCCCTCCGGGAGGTTTGGTCCGAAAATTGCGCCTAATCGCTTAAGCGAATGACCCACGGTCCGGGACCAAGCCCATGGCCGGGCCCGGGCCAAGAGCACCGAAAGAGCCCCGACGACGTACGGCAGCGATCCATGGAAGGCAAGACCCTCCGACACCTCGCCCGCATCCACCGGGCCCTGGGAGACGAGACCCGTCTCCGGATCCTCGGCCTGCTGTTCCGTCGCGGAGGGCTGTGCGTCTGCCAGGTGGAGCGGATGTTGGGCCTGACCCAATCCAAGGCCTCCCGGCACCTGCGGTACCTCCGGGATGCCGGTTTGTTGGAAGACGCCCGGGTGGGGGCCCTGGTCACCTACGGCATCGTCCGGGAGCCCTCCCCCGAAGCGGCTGCCGTGCTGAGTACCCTTCGGGACATCTTGGCCCGGCATCCTGTCCCTCCGACGGGATCGGCCTCGGAGGGCCCCCCCCCTTCCTGGGCCGGCCCCACCGGATAGGGGTTCCGAGGGCCTGGAGAAGACCGGAAGTGGCCAGGGTCCGCACCACGCCCGGGCCCGCTTGGCCGGGGAACCGGGGCGTTGGGGGCCCATCAAGGAC
>JAUQOX010000289.1 GCA_030550695.1 Gemmatimonadota bacterium
GACGGGAAGACCGCCCTGGAAATCTGGCACAAGAAAGACGTGTCCCTGGTGATCACCGAACTCTGGCTCCCCGAGCTGAACGGGCTGCGCCTCATCCGGGAGTTGAGGGAGCTGGATCCGGCTCTCCCCATCATTGCCTTCTCCGCCGTGAACGCCGACCAGTTGGACCTGGCCCAGGAACTGGGGGCCTCCGCCGTCCTTCTGAAGCCCCTGGATGCCGGATCGCTCCTGGCCGCCGTGGAGGCGGCCCTCTCCCATGATTTTCCCAAGCGTCGGGATGCGTGGAGGTAGGCTTCCTGGCCCGCAGACCTCCTACTCGATCTTCATGAGCTCGATCTCGAAGGTCAGGTCTTGCCCTGCCAGGGGGTGGTTTCCGTCCATTTTCACGAACCCCTCGTCGGCCTGGGTGATCACCACGTTGAGTTGCCGCCCGTCCCGGAATTCGAGGCGCATGATGTCCCCCACTTGGGGATCGTACCCTGGCGGAAGGTTCTCCCGGGGGACGGTGAAGGTGAGCTGTTCCATTCGCGGCCCGTATGCCTGATCTGCCGGGATGGTGGCCGTCTTCCTTTCCCCTACCTCCATCCCCGTCACCGCGGCTTCGAATCCCGGTACGACCATCCCCTTCCCCAACTCGAACGCCAAGGGCTCGCGCTCCCGGGAGGAGTCGAACACTGTCCCGTCCTGGAGCGTTCCGGTGTAGTGGACGTACACCAGATCCCCTTTCTTCGCCTTGCTCATCTTCCTTCCTCCGGAAATGGCGAAGGCGGGCCTGGAGGCGGCTCCTCCGGCCCGCCCGATCGCTACGACCTCCCCGAAAGATAACCCGCCACCCACCCCCCCGGGAATCTACCGCAACCCTCGGGTGCCCCCGAGCCGATCCGATCCGATCCGGGATCCTCCCGAATTGCGGCGATGCCCCCTCAGGTTGCTATCTTGCCCCACGCCGGAGGATGGCTTCTTGGGTCTTGCCCAAGAGGGCATGGGGGGCCATCCTCCCGCAGGCCCCCACTCCGCCTGCCGGCACACACAGCCGCCGACACCGGAGGGAGCGGCTTTTCGTATAGGGGCACCCTAACCCCCCGTAATCCGGGGATCGACTCCGGTTGCGCTGGACGATCCTGCAGGCTGACATCCTCGACTCCGGGGCTAGGGGGCTTCCATGAAAATTTGCTCGAGGAAAGGTCTCTCCTTGAAGGGAGCAGGAATCGTGCCGGGGGGTTTCCCTGCCGGGATCCCCGTTTCAACCTGCCGGGGAGGTCGCGGATGTCCAACTCCAGAATCCCAGGGATCGTCGTGGGCCACTCCAACATGGACCTGGACTGCCTGGGGGCCATGGCTTTGGCGCGCCGGCTCTTCCCCGGCTATTGGGCGGTCCAGAGCCGTCAGGTCCATCCTCCGGCCAGGCCTTTGGTGACCCTCTACCGCGTTCACCTGGACCTGGTACCGTCCAAAGAACTCAAGGGGCAGACCGTAGATCACCTGGTGGTGGTGGACACCCGGTCCCTGGACCGGGTCAAGGAGTATTTGGATCTTCTGGCCGCCCCTCCTTCCCGGATCGACGTCTTCGACCACCACCCCCCCGGTCCCAGGGACATTCCGGGGGCGCGGGTGCACGACGGCGCCTTCGGCTCCGCGACGACGCTTCTGGGAACCCTCCTCATGGAGGCAAACGTGCCTCTCCACCCCGACGACGCCACCATCGCCCTGACGGGGATCTACGCCGACACCGGAAGCTTCACCTACAGCAATGTGACCGAGGCCGACTTCCGGGTAGCCGCCTACCTCCTGGGGGCCGGCGCCTCCCTTTCCCTGGTCCGGACCTTTCTGGCTCCTTTGCGGGAGCGGGGACACGGGGCCCTCCTCCGCCGGCTCATGGAGAACCTGAGCACCCGCCATATCCGGGGTAACTCAATCCTGTTCAGTTACCTGGAGCTGGAGGAACCGATCCAGGGAATCAGTCCCGTGGTGGAAAAAGTTTTCGAAACGGAACAGCCCGACGCCTACTTTGCCGTGTTTTGGTTCCGGAACCAGCGAAGCACCCTCATCATCGCCCGGAACCGGAAGGAGGGGATCGAACTGGATCGGATCCTCGCCGTGTTCGGGGGAGGAGGTCATACCAAGGCGGCCTCGGCCACGGTCAAGGGAACCGAGGGACGGGAGGTGTTGCGGGCCCTGATGGAGTTCTTGGAGAGGTCCCTCGCCCCTGCCCTCTCGGCCCGGGACATCATGACCCGAAACGTGACCGTAGTGTCCGAGGAGACCTCCCTCCTGGAGACCGCACTCCTCCTGGAAAGGATGAACTTCACGGGCTGTCCCGTGGTAGGGAATGGGGGAGCCCTCACCGGTTTCGTCACCCTGCGGGACATCCAGAAGGGGCGACGAGCCGGGCAAATGCACGCCCCGGTGAAGGCCTACATGACCCGCAAGGTGGTGACGGCTTCGCCGGGGGCTACGTTACGGGAGGTGGAGGAACTCCTCCTCACCCACAACATCGGGCACCTTCCCATCTTGGACCAGGGCCGGATCGTGGGCATCCTTACCCGTACCGACTATTTGGCCCTCCGGCGAGGGGAACGGGAACTCGCCCAGAGCTTCCGGAACCGCCTCGGCCCGAAGGCCCACGAGTAGGGGAACCGCCGTCAGCGGCGTCGAAGGAACCGACACTAGGGAGGAAAAGATCGAACCATGGGAAAGGGAGACAAAAGAACGTTCCGGGGAAAACTCTATCGGGGGAGCTTCGGAAACTCCCGCCCCAAGAAGGCGAAGAAGGGCAAGGGGTCCGGAGGACCCTCCAAGGGGGGGAAAGGGGGTTCCTGAGCGGCGGGACCGGAACCGCCTGGAAGAGGGGGAGAGGTTTCAGGCCGGGAGGTCCCCCGACCGGCGGGTCTCTCCCCTGTCCACCCCCTGCCACCCCCGGGCGTAGAGGCGGGGGTACCGGGCCAAATACCCGGGATAGGCTTCCCGGGCCGCCGACACCGCTTCCTTCCGGAGGGTTATCCAGGCCAGCGGCTGGGTGGTTTCCAGGAGCACCTCCCCGTCAGGCGCGATAGCCACCGAGGGCCCGCCGATGCTTTCCCCCGGCCGGGGGGAAGGGGGGGTCGGCCGATTCGTGGAAATGAGATAAGCGGAGGCCATGACGGCGTTGGCCCGGAGCACCAGACGCCACCGCTCGTAGGTCTCGGCGGGGGTGCAGCGGGGCGCCACGATGACCTCGGCCCCCAGGGCCGCCAAGAGCTCGCACCCCGTGGGCCGGTTCACATCGGAGCAGATCTGCAGCCCCAACCGCAACGGGAAGCCTTCCACAAGACGAGGAGGCTCCTGACCTGGCCGGTAATGGTCCGCCTCCCAGTATCCCTCTTCGTAGGGCAGGTGGACTTTCCGATATCGCGCCACCAGCCGCCCCCGAGGGTCGAAGACCAGGGCGGTGTTGTACCGGTTTCCCGACCGAGGATGCCGGACGATGGCCCCCCCCACCACCCCTACCCCTGCCTTGCGGGCCGCCGCGGCCAGCGCCCGGTGCCGCGGTCCCCCCTCCTCCTCGGCATCTTCGTCCCGAAGTTCCTTCGAACGGGGTGACCACGGGTTGAGGGGCAGCTCGGGGAGGATCACCAACTCGGCGCCCCCTTCCCGGGCCTCCTCGGCCACCGCCACCAAGCGGTCCCAGTCCGCCGACTCGGGGAACACGTCGGTCACCACCGCCACAGTAAGGGTCGCGTCGCGCATCCACCCCCCTTCCCAGGGC
>JAUQOX010000290.1 GCA_030550695.1 Gemmatimonadota bacterium
GGAGGCACGGTTGGCGGCTGCCGGCCCCCTGAGCCCGGAGGATGTGGTGGAAGCGGTCCGGGCCGTGGACGCCGAAGCTGTGGAAGCCCTCATCGTGGAGCAGGGGCAGGGTTTTCGGCTGGACGGGAAAACCCTGTTGGCCTTGGACGGGGCGGGGGTGCCGGGCCGGGTGGTGGACGTCATGGTGGCGGTTTCCTACCCTTCCCGCTTCGTGGTACGGGCCGGTGAGGTGGAAGAACGGCCGCGGGAAGTCCCTGCCCGGAGCTATGGGGTCTACCCGCGTCCCTTCGGCTGGAGCCTCTGGAACCCCTGGCTCTGGGACGACCCCTTCTTCGGCTATTACGGCTATTGGGGCTACGGGGTGTACCCTTACGGCTACGGGTACGGTGGCTGGGTCTGGGGCGGTTCTTACTATCGCCCGGTGACGGTAATCATCGAGCCCAACCAGCCTGCCGAGGCTCCGGAAAGGGCCCGGATGATCCGGGGGCAGGGGGCCACCCGTGGCGGAGCTCCCGAGCCCCCCACCACCACCAGGGAGCCCACATCGGGCTCGGGGGCGGCGGCCAGCTCGGGCGGGTCGTCGGGAGGGGGGTCTTCCTCCACCGGGCGGACGGCGGTGAGGCGGGGAGGCGGAGGAGGGAATTAGGAGGGGCGGGAAAGTCCCGGGAGTGGGGGAGGGACGAGGAGGGCCGTCGGGGCCTGAGGGCTCCGCCGGCCCTTCGCATTTTCGGATCCGTCAAGATCCGATCCAGTAGGTGGCCTTCACCATGAAGATGTTGTCGGCCTTCCCTTTGAACATGGCCCGGGCTTCCCGTCCCAAGTCGAAATCGCCGTCGGCGTAGGCATCGCTCCGGCTCTGCTGCCAAACGAGGTAGAGGGTGGAGCCGGCCCGCCATTCCCACCGTAGGACGGCCGTCCCCCGCAACGAGACCCGGTTGAAGTCCCGGTTGGTGACGGTGAAGGCTCGGGCGGGGCCGCTGCCGTCCGGGTCTACTGTGGCGTTCCCCTTGGCGTCGAGGGTGACGGTGCCCTTGTCCAGGCCGTAGCTGGAGAACTCGAACCGGCCGGGCCGGGCGAGTTCCTTGAGGACGCCGTAGTCCCCGCTGGCCAGGAAAGGCTGGGCGAAGAGTTCGAGGGTGAGGTCCGAGGCAAAGGTCACGTTGAGCCGTGTGTCGATGCTCAATGTGGTCTGGCGGAGGTCGGCGAAGATGTACCTGCGGCCGAAGGTGGCGGTGGCCAGGGTATCGGTGATCCGGGTCACGTACTGGGCGGCAGAGCGGTTCAGCGTCAGCCGCGGCCCGAGGGAAAGGTCCACCGTACTGCTGGGCTTCATGGAGATCCGACCCCACGCGGTGGTCCTGGCTCCACCGGCCTCATCCCATTGGTAGGAAAGGGACCCCATGCCGCTGTAGGGTTTGCTGAAGTCGGAGCTCACGGTGACGGACGCTTGGTGGCTCGCCGGGGTGGCGGCCAGAGGTCCTCCCCGGGTGAGCCGGTCGTCGAGGCTGGGGAACTCCCGCCGGTAGTTCAGATTGGTGGACCAGTAGTTCAGGAACGTGAAATTGGCCCGAAGGGCCAGGCTTGTGCCCAACCGGTCACCGGCGAAGTTCCACGTGGCCCCCGGCGAGAGGCTGATCTCATATCGGCGGAAACGATCGCCAGGCCGGTTCTCCTGATACTCCAACTGTCCCCCCAGCTCCATCCGGTCGGCATCCCGTTGGAACCCGAGATCGTTCACTTCGAAGCCCGGGCTGGTGATGTCCATGCGGAGATGCCCGGTCCAGTGCATCCCGGCCTCCCTCCCCACCCGTAGGCGAGCCGAATATCCCGACAGGGAGGTGGCCGTGGGGTCCACCTCCAGATGGGTGGCATCGGGGCGTTGGAAGTATCGGGCCGAGGAGCGCTGGGCGCTTTCGATGACGGCGGGTTCCCCCGCGATCCGGCTGGCGGCCACCTGGCCCGACACGGCCCAGGTCCGCCCGGACCATTGATGCAGAAAATCTACTCCGCCGGCAAAGGCGGAGGACCGCAACGTCTGGGCCAAGCGTCCGTCGCCCAGGTCCCGGTGCACGGCCGTGGCCAGGAAGCCTACGCTGGACTGGCCCTGCCGGAGGTCGCGCTTGGCGCGGCCCACCACGAAATTGGTGAGAGGAGCTACTTCCACCTCCTTTCGATTCCGGAAGGCGTCCACGTAGGCCGCCTGTTCCCGGCCCGTAACGGCCTCCAGGAACCCCAGGGACCAGCCTCCGGCGGTGCGGCCGGTGAGCTTGGCCGCCCCCAGGATGGTGGCGACATCGGGAACCCGGCTGTACACAGCCTCGTCGGGGACGGAGCCCGGAGGAGGTGCCCCGATCCGGCGGGTATAGAGGAGCTGGGCAGGTCCCCCGCCCCCCTCTCCCCCTCCCGCTCCCCCGCCTCCACCTCCGCCTCCACCTCCGCCTCCGCCTCCCATCATCCCCCCGCCGCCTCCCTGCCCGAACGAGAAGATCCCCGCCCCTTCCACGAAGAAGGGACGCTTTTCCTCGTAACGGGTCTCGAAGGCCGTGAGGTTCACCACCGCGGGGTCCAGCTCCACCTGGCCGAAATCCGGGTTGAAGGTGGCGTCAAGGGTCAGGTTGGAAAACAGCCGGTACTTGAGGTCCACCCCGGCTCCGTGGAACAGATCGGATCCATCCCGGAAGGGATTCCGGAAGGGAACACCGGGATTCTGCGGGACGGCAACGAACTCCGCCCTCCCTTGCAGGTAAGGCAGGACCTCCAACCCCCGGGATTGTCGGATTCCCCGAAGCCCCACCAGGTCCCCGTAGCTGGCGATGCCCCCAGGCTGGCTCTTGGGGGTGAAGGAAAAGAGCTGCTTCTCCCGGTTCCTGGCGATATCTCGGACGATCTGAAGGCCCCAGACCTGCTCTTCCTGGTTGGGGAAGCGGAGCTGGCTGAAGGGGATCCGGATTTCCACGCTCCATCCATCTTTGCCGATATGGGTGGCTGCTTCCCAGACGGGGTCCCAGGAGCTGTCTCCGCGGCGGTCCTGTCCCCCCGAGAGGGCCTCGTCGCCCCGGACGCCGGAGGGGTTCACCTTGAACTTGAAACCGCTTCGGTTGTCGTTGTAGGTGTCGAAGGAGACGGTGAACCAATCCGAATCCAGGAGGAAACCGTCCCTGCGCCCCAAACGGGTGGATACAGGGTGCCGATCCTTGAGAACGGCCCCCACGTAGAGATAGTGGTCGTCATAGAGGAAATAGACCACCGTCTCTTCGCTGCCGGGCTGGCCCTCCAACGGGTCCAACTGGGTGAACTGGGTGACCGGAGGAGCCTTCTGCCAGGCAGGCTCGTCCAGGATCCCGTCCAGGACCAAACGCCCCTCCAGACGGACGGCTTGGGCCACGGGAAGATCGCCGGCGGAGGATCGTGGGAGGGCTTCCCTGTCAGGGGTCTGAGCGGTCGCCGGGGCTCCGGGCAGCAGGAAGAGGAGCAACGCCGTCAGGCCGGGGCGGAAAAGGCGTGAGCGAGGATTCCCCCCCGTCGGAACGGTGCCTCGGCTGAGGCGGCGGTGACGAGGAAAACAACCCATACGACGAATGAACTCCTCCGACGTCTTGTGTTAGGAGCCACGGCGGGGTGCCGCCGTAACACAGCCCCCCCGCCCCCCCTGGGGGGGGTGCCCCCGCCAAGCTCCGGCAGGGAACCCCGTTCGTGGGGTTCCCTTGCCTTTCCCCCCGCGGGCGTTTGCC
>JAUQOX010000039.1 GCA_030550695.1 Gemmatimonadota bacterium
TCCAGGTCTTCGAGGCCCGGGCTGCAGGAGCCTCCGGGGTGCTCCTCATCGTGGGCCTCCTCGAGCCGGCGGAACTGGCCGGTCTGCTGGAGGCGACGACCCGGGCCGGCCTCGAGGCCCTGGTGGAGGTCCACACCGAGGACGAGTGGAGACAGGCCCTGGACGCCGGGGCTACCCTGGTGGGAATCAACAACCGCGACCTCCGTAGCCTGACCACCGACCTCGCCGTGACGGAACGCCTGGCTCCCCTGGCTCCCCCGGGGGTCACCGTGGTGAGCGAAAGCGGGATCCGGAGTGCCGCCGATGTCCGCCGGGTCCGGGACGCCGGGGCCCATGCCGTTTTGGTGGGGGAGTCCCTCCTCCGGCGCACCGGGGTTTCCCGGCTCGCCCTTCTGGAGGAGCTGGCAGGGGTTCCGCGGAGGGAGGCGGCCCCCTGGCCCTCCTTCCTCCCCCTCCCCCGACGGGGCGAAGGGATCCCGGTGAAGATCTGCGGCCTTACGCGCCCCGAAGACGCGGCTTTGGCGGTCCGCTGGGGCGCCTCGGCCCTGGGGGTGGTCTTCGCCCCCAGCCCCCGCCGGGTAGGCCTGGAACAGGCTCGGGAAATCCTTTCCGTGGCCCCTGCCGAGGTGGCCAGGGTGGGGGTGTTCGTGAACCCAGATCCCGGGTTCGTGGCGGAGGCCGTGGAGGCCTGCTCCCTAGGGTGGATCCAGCTTTCGGGGACGGAGGGCCCCGCGGACGTCCTCCAACTTTCGGAGCGGCTTCCCGGGCTGGCCTTTCCAGGCCGCCGCGTCGGCGTCTTGAAGGCCGTGCCCATGGGACGGCTTCCCTCGCTGGAGGAATGGGGGGCCTTTCCCGCCGATGCCTTTCTGCTGGACAGCCCCGCCCCCGGTCAGGGTGCCGGCGGTACGGGCCGGACCTTTGATTGGGACCTGGCCCGGGACCTCCCTTGGCCTCGGACGCGGGTAGCTCTGGCCGGGGGTCTTTCCCCGGAGAACCTCCCCCTCGCTGTGGCCCGGGTGGGCCCGGCCCTGGTGGACGTCTCCTCGGGGGTCGAGGCCCGGCCCGGCGTCAAGGACCCGGAGCGGCTTCGGCGTTTCCTGGAGACGGCCCGTTCCCTGCCCGTCTCCGCGACGGCTCAACCCTAGCCCCCCCTCCACCGCCCACGGATCGCCAGGAGAACCGACCATGAGCATCGCGAGCGCCTCCCCCCCCCATGTCGGCACCGGGCCTGCCGGCCGCTTTGGCCCCTTCGGGGGTCGCTATGTCCCGGAAACCCTCGTCCCGGCTTTGGAAGACCTCGAACGGGGCTGGGGCCGGGCCTGGGGGGATCGGGGCTTCCGGCAGGAGCTGGAGAGCCTGCTGCGGACCTACGTAGGGCGTCCCACCCCCCTCCACCGGCTTCGGAACCTGGGGACCGGGAAGGACGGCCTGGCCCGCATCTACCTCAAACGGGAGGATCTCTGCCACACGGGGAGCCACAAGCTGAACAACGCCCTGGGTCAGGCCCTGCTGGCCCGGGCCCTGGGCCGGAATCGGATCATCGCCGAGACGGGAGCCGGCCAGCACGGGGTGGCGTCGGCCACGGCGGCGGCCCTCCTGGGCATGCCCTGCCGGGTCTACATGGGCACCGAAGACATGGCCCGTCAGGAACTCAACGTGGTCCGGATGCGGTTGTTGGGAGCCGAGGTCCGTGCCGTGGATTCGGGGTCCCGCACCTTGAAAGACGCCACGAACGAGGCCATCCGCGAGTGGATGACCACCTACCGAGACACCCACTACCTCATCGGCTCAGCAGTGGGACCTCACCCCTACCCGACCCTGGTTCGAACCCTGCAGAGCGTCATCGGCACGGAGGCCCGTGCCCAGATCCTCGAAGCGGAGGGGCGCCTGCCGGACGGGGTCGTGGCGTGCGTGGGCGGGGGAAGCAACGCCATCGGTTTCTTTGCCGGTTTCCTTGACGACCCCGAGGTGGCGTTGGTGGGGGTGGAAGCGGGGGGAGTGGGTGAGGAGCTGGGCGCCCACGCCGCCAGCCTGGTGCGGGGCCGCCCGGGGGTACTCCATGGAGCCTACTCGTATCTCCTCCAGGACGAGGACGGACAGATCGCCCCCACCCACTCCCTGGCCGCAGGGTTGGACTACCCGGGGGTCGGTCCCGAGCACGCCTTCCTCCGGACCTCCGGCCGGGCCCGCTATGTGGCGGTCTCCGACGAAGCTGCCCGAGGGGCTTTCCTGACCCTGTCCCGGCGCGAGGGAATCATTCCGGCCCTGGAGTCTGCCCACGCGGTGGCCTACGCCCTGGAATGGGCCCGGGAGCTGGGGCCGGAGGGGCTCTTGGTGGTGTGCCTGTCCGGCCGGGGCGACAAAGACGTGAACGCCCTTCCCCAGGAGGGAACCTGATGGATCCGATCCCATCCCCCCCCTTTTCCGGCCCGCCCGTCACCCCTTCGGGCCCCGGCAGCTTGCGGGCCGGTTCTTCGGGGGAAGACCCGAAACCCGCCGACGCCCCTTTCGGCCCGGCGCTCCTGGCCCAAGCCTTCGACCGGGCCCGACGGGAGAATCGGGCGGCCCTTGTCGTGTATCTGGCAGCGGGCGACCCCACCCTGGCCGCCACCGTGGAGCTGGCCCGGGCTGCGGTGGAGGCGGGGGCGGACGTGCTGGAGCTGGGGATTCCCTTCAGCGACCCCCTGGCCGACGGTCCTGTCATCCAAGCCGCCTACAGTCGGGCTTTGGAGGGGGGGACCACCGTCGAGGGAGCCTTGGGGTGTGCCGAGGAAGTCGTGCGGGCCACCGGGGCCCCCGTGGTCCTCATGACGGCTCTGAACTGCGTCCTGGCTCGGGGGACGGAAGCCTTCTGCCGGAGGGCTTCCCAGGCGGGGGCGGCGGGGATTTTGGTGCCCGATCTTCCCGTGGAGGAAGCCCGGGAGCTCCAAGAGGCCGCCGCCCGCCACTCCCTGGGCACGGTGTTCCTGGCGGCCCCTGACAGCGGGCCCCAACGAACGGCCCTGGCGGCGGCCGCTTCCACCGGCTTCCTCTATCTCCTCCGCCGGCGGGGGATCACCGGTGCGGGGGGGAAGGGGGAGGAGCTGGCGTCCAGGGTGGCCGAGGTCCGCCGCCTCACCCAGGTCCCCGTGGCCGTGGGGTTCGGGATCGCCACCCCCCAGGACGCAGCGGAGGTAGCCCAGGTCGCCGACGGGGTCATTGTGGGGAGCGCCCTGGTGGAGGCCGCGCACCGGGCCTTCATCCGCTCCGAAAAGCCAGAGGAAGGCCTCAGGAAAGCCGCTGCGGCGGTCGGCGACGCCGTGGCGGCTCTGGCCGGGGCAGTGCGAGAGGCAAGGAGAAGGCCATGATCGTGATCCTGGAACGGGGTGTGCGGGAGGGGCTCATCGCCCGGGTGGTGGAGCGCCTGACGGCGGCTGGAGCCCGGGTCCAGCGCCTGGACGGCGAGCGGGTGACGTTGGCCGCTTCGGGAGGAGCCGGTCCCTGGGACGATCTGGCCGGAATGCCGGGTGTCGCCTCCGTTCTGGAGAACTCCAGCGCCACGCCATTGGTGGCGGGGGAAACACCCTCCCAGCCACCTCCGGCACCCAAGAACCCGGGCCACGAGGAGCGGGGCTTCCGGGTGGGGGAGCGTCGGATCGGCCAAGGGGAGCTGTTCGTGGTGGCGGGACCCTGCTCCGTGGAGGACCCCGAGACCATGGAGCGGATCGCGTGCGCGGTGGCAGCGGCAGGGGCCGCGGGTCTGAGGGCCGGTGCCTTCAAGCCCCGGAGCAGCCCCTATGCCTTCCAGGGGATGGGCGAGGAAGGGCTGGCTGTGGCCCATCGGGCCGCCCGGAACCACGGTCTCCTCCTCGTCAGTGAGGTGATGGACGCCACCCAGATTCCGGTAGCCGTGCGTTATGTGGATATCCTGCAGGTGGGCGCCCGCAACATGTACAACACGCCCCTTTTGCGGGAGCTGGGCAGGGCGCGGAAACCGGTCCTCTTGAAGCGTGGTTTGTCCGCCACCATCGAAGAATGGCTCAGCGCCGCAGAATACGTCGTCTCCGCCGGCAACCCCCGGGTGATCCTCTGCGAGCGGGGCATCCGGACCTTCGAGACGGCCACCCGGAACACCTTGGATTTGAATGCCCTGCCGGTCTTGCGGGAGCGGAGCCGGCTCCCCGTCGTGGTGGATCCCAGCCACGGCACGGGCCGGCGGGCCTACGTGCGGGCCATGGCCCGGGCGGCGGTGGCGGCGGGAGCCGACGGCCTTCTCCTGGAAGTCCACGTCGAACCGGACCGCGCCTTCTCCGATGCCGCCCAGACGGTGGACATCCCCACCTTGGAGGCCATTGTGCGGGAGGCCCGGGTGTTGCTTCGAGCCCTGGCGGAAGTGGGAGCCTGAGGGGAGCGGACTGCTGAGGGGCCTCGGGGTCACCTCGGCGGTCGTCTTGCTCCCCATCCCCTCCTCCGCCCCCCTTGATCTCTCCCCCCTTTTCCTTCATACTTGCGCCCTTCCCGCCACAATCCGATCCACCCGCAGGCCCCTCCGCGGGCCCGGGAGTTCCCTGCCACCCCTTTCCCAGGCGGGACCATGAGCCATCCTCATCTTACTATCCTGCACGATCTCCGGGCCCGCTCCGGCCCGGCCGTCACCCGGGGTCTCCCCGACGACAAGGTGGCGGAGCTTCTCCTGCACCACCCCCTTCTGGCCCAGGCCATCGAAGAAGCGGGGCGGTTGCGAGACGAGCTGGCGGTGGAATGGGAGGAGTGGTTCCGGCTGCCGGAGGAGGAGGCCTGCCGCGCAGTCCAGGCGGACATTTTGAACTTCTACCCCTCCCAGGGGATCAACCCCTACATCCCCCTGGCGGGACGGGGTCCTTGGATCGTCACCACCCACGGAGCCGTGGTCCACGACTCGGGCGGTTACGGAATGCTCGGCCTGGGGCATGCCCCGGAGAAGGTCCTGGAGGCCCTGGCCAAGCCCCACGTCATGGCCAACGTCATGACCCCTTCGCTGGCGCAGAAGCGGCTCACCGATCTCCTCAAGGCGGAGATCGGACACACCCGGGGAACCTGCCCCTTTTCCCGTTTCGTGTTCCTGAACAGCGGGTCCGAGTCGGTGACCTTCGCATGCCGGGTCACGGATATCCACGCCCGGCGCATGACGGACCCTGGAGGGCCCCACGAAGGGAAGACCGTGCGTAGGCTGGCCGCCATCGAGAGCTTCCATGGCCGGACCGAGGGGCCCGCCCGCCTATCCCACTCCACCCGCAAGGCCTATGCGGCCCATCTGGCCTCGTTCCGGAATGCCCAGGACGTGGTCTTCCTCCCCTTCAACGACGTGGAGGCCCTGCGGAGGGCCTTCTCCGTGGCAGATCAGGAGGGGGTGTTCTACGAAGCCATCTTCTTGGAGCCCGTCATGGGAGAGGGGATCCCGGGGCTGGCCATGAGCCGGGAGTATTACGACGAAGCCCGTCGGCTCAGCCGCCAGCACGGAGCCATGCTGGTGATGGACTCCATTCAGGCCGCTCTGCGGGCCCACGGCTGCCTGAGCGTGGTGGACTATCCGGGCTTCCAGGATGCCGACCCACCCGACATGGAGACCTACTCCAAGGCTCTGAACGCAGGGCAATTTCCCCTTTCGGTGGTGGCCCTCGGCGAAGAGGCGGCTTCCATCTACGTGCAAGGGCTCTACGGCAACACCATGACCACCAACCCCAGGGGGCTGCAGG
Source organism: Gemmatimonadota bacterium (assembly GCA_030550695.1). Taxonomy (GTDB): domain Bacteria; phylum Gemmatimonadota; class Gemmatimonadetes; order Longimicrobiales; family Gaopeijiaceae; genus JAUQOX01. The sequence continues at coordinate 5,715 of JAUQOX010000039.1, forward strand.
TAGCCTGTGCGGTGCTGGAGGCCGTCACTCCCGAGGTTCGCCGCAACATCCGGGAGCGGGGCCAGGAGTTCCTGGACCGTTTCCAGGCCATTGCCCGGGAGTTCCCCGAAGGGGTGACCCAGGTGGTGGGGACCGGTCTCATGGTCAGCCTCATGCTCAACCCCGAACGCTATCGGGTGCTGGGGCGGGGAGGGTTCGAAGACTGGCTCCGGCGTAACGGAATCGAGATGATCCATGGAGGAGACACAGGGCTCCGCTTCACCCCCCCCTTCACCATCCGCTCCGACGAGGTGGCCCTCATCGCCGAGACCGTGCGCCGGGGGATGAAGGAGTTGGCCCGAGATCCGGCCGGCAGCAGGCTCCAAGAGGGAGGTCCGGCCGAGAGGGCCGTTGCCGCAGCCTAGGCGAGGGTCCGGCCGGCGGCAGGCCCCCGAGGGGCATCTTCGCCCCCCCAGGCTACACACAGGCTGTTCCGCTGAGGCCGGACAATCCCGTCTCCCTTGCTTTTCTTTCTTCGGGCCCCCATCCTCCCCAAGGCGACTTCGTCCCTCATCCGCCCGCCGGAGACTTCCATGCTCCATGTCGCTGCGCCCCACGCCCTACGCCCAAGGCCAGGCTGCCGCCCCTGTCGGGAAACGCCCCGCGGCGCGCCTCTGCCTTCGGGCGCTTTTGTGGTCCTCCTGTCCCTGGGTCTCGTCCTAGGCCCCTGGCCCTCGGCTTTCCACCCGCAGCCAGCCTACGGGCAAGTTCCCGACAGCGTGGTCCTTTCGGGTTGGCGCTGGCGCAGCATCGGCCCGGTGAACATGGGAGGTCGGGTGGTGGACATCGAGGCCGTGGAGAACGATTTCCGGCGGGTGTTTCTGGCCTCGGCCTCCGGGGGGGTGTTCCGCTCCGACAACGCCGGCACCACCTGGACCCCCATCTTCGACCACTATGGGGCCCTGTCCATCGGCGACATCGCCCTTTTCCAGCCCGACCCCGACATCGTGTGGGTGGGCACCGGCGAGGCCAACAATCGGAACAGCGTAGGTTGGGGTGACGGCATCTACAAGTCCACCGACGGCGGCCGCAGCTTCACCCGCATGGGGTTGGAGACTACCCACCAGATCGCCCGGGTGGTGACCCACCCCACGAACCCCGACATCGTCTACGTGGCGGCCATCGGACACCTCTGGGGATATTCCGGCGACCGCGGGCTCTTCAAGACCACCGACGGCGGCCGTACCTGGCAGAAGCTCACCCAGGGGCTCCCCGACGACGGACGGCACGGGGCCACGGATCTGGTCATGGATCCCATGAACCCCGATATCCTCTACGTGGCCTTCTATCACCGCCTCCGGCAGCCCTGGCATTTTCACAGCGGCGGGCCCCTGGGGGGCATCTTCAAGTCCAGCGACGGAGGTCGGACCTGGCGGAAGCTCACCCGCGGCTTACCCGCAGGAGAGACGGGGCGTATCGGTCTCGCGGTGTCCCGGAGCCATCCCAACATCGTCATGGCCATCGTGGAGGCAGAACGGACCGACGACCTTTCCCGTCCCGGAAGCGGAATCTACCGCTCTGAGGACGGGGGCGAGAGCTGGACCTATATCAACACCTACAACAACCGGCCCTTCTACTACAGCCAGATCCGCATCAACCCCCTCGACCCTCGACGGGTCTATGTTCTCACCACCCGCTTCATGGTCTCGGAAGACGGTGGCCGGACCCTTCGCAACGGCAGCGAAGACGAGGAGATCCACGGGGACTTCCACGCCATGTGGCTGGATCCCGCGCATGCCGACCGGTATTACATCGGCATGGACAAAGGGGCAGCCCTCACCCACGATCACGGGCGGGCCTTCATCCTCTTCGACAATCTGGCGATTGCCCAGTACTACCGCCTCGGCGTGGACATGCGCGACCCCTACTACGTCTACGGAGGCCATCAGGACAACGGCACCTGGGGAGGGCCCAGCTTCAGTCGCGACGTCCGGGGGATCCTCAACGACTCCAACTGGAAGCTCCACTGGGGCGACGGCCAAGACATCCAGATCGACCCCACGGATTGGCGAAAGATCTACACCAGCACCGAGAACGGGGGCTTTCGCCGCTACGACGGCCTGACCCGGCGGGCCGAAGGGGCTCGGCCCAACCGGAGGAACACGGTGAACTGGGACGCCGTGGTGGGGAACGACACCACCGCCTGGGCCGTGCGCTTCAACTGGTCGGCGCCCCTGGTCATGTCTCCCCACGATCCCGCCGTGGTGTATCTGGGTGGGAACTACCTGTTCCGGACCACCGACGGGGGAAGGAACTGGACCATCATCTCACCGGACCTTTCGCGGCGCGACCCCCAGAAGATCGTCACCGGCCGTAGCGGGGGCCTGACGCCGGACAACACGGGCGCCGAAACCCACGGCACCCTCACGACCATTTCCGAGTCCTTCGTGCAGCCCGGCGTCCTATGGGTGGGCACCGACGACGGGCTCATCCACGTCAGCCGCGACGGCGGGCGCACCTGGACCAACGTACGGGGAGGAATCCGGGGGGTTCCCCCCACCACTTGGGTGGCCCGCATCGAGGCCTCCCACTTCCATCCGGGCACCGCCTATGTGGCCTTCGACGGGCACCGGGACGACGTCTTCACCCCGTGGATCTTCAAGACCACGGACTATGGAGCCACCTGGCAGAACATCACCTCCAACATCCCGGACGGTCAGGTGGTCTACGTGGTCAGGGAAGATCTCCGCAACCCCGACCTTCTGTTCGCCGGCACCGAGTTTGCCCTCTTCACCACCCTGGACGGCGGCAAGACCTGGCACCGCTTCAACAACAACCTGCCCCACGTCAACATCCAGGACCTGGTCATCCACCCCCGGGAAATGGACCTCATCGCCGGCACCCACGGACGGGGGATCTGGATCCTGGACGACATCACCCCTCTGCAGCAGCTCACCCCGGAGGTCCGCTCCAAGGCCGGGCATCTGTTCCACCAAAAGACGGCCACCCTCTGGGAGAATTTGAGCCGGGGGGGCCAGCGGGGGCATTTCTGGTGGGGAGGCGAGAACCCCCGCACGTTCCAGCCTGCGGGTAATCTGCCGAGAGCCCCCCACCGCAACGTGGCCGTCATCTCCTACTGGCTGGGCCGGCCCGCCCGGGGAGACGCCGTGCTGGAGATCAGCACCCTGGACGGGACCCAGACCCACCGGGCCGTGCTGGAGGGCGGCCCCGGGATCGGTCGCTACGAGTGGGATCTCACCTTCGGGCCGGCGCCGGCCGGGAGAGGTGGGGCCGGGAGGGGGGCCACGGGGGGCGCGGCCGCCGAAGAGGGCTCGCCGAGCCCTCAGGTTCCCCCGGGCCAGCGGGCCGTGGCCGGCCCCGGAAGCTACCGGGTGACCCTCACGATTGGGGGGGAAACCTCCACGACCGTCCTCGTGGTGCGGGCCGATCCCTTGCTGGGAGGGGGGTGGTGAGGGCCGGGGCCTGGGGCGCCGCCCTGCGGCTCGCCGGGCCAGGCAGGTGCCTCGGGGAGGGGGCAGGGTGATCTTCCCAGGCGCAGGCCCCCCGAAGGAGGAGGGCAATCGGGCCCTTTTCGAACAGCTCTTCGCCCAAGGCCGGATGCCCATCCGTAGGGCAGCTTGGTTCGACCGGGCGCCCCAGGGCCGCCCGGTCGGCTGGGACCGGGTGCGGGGGATGCTCTTGGGTCTGGCCATCGGGGATGCCTTGGGAAACACCTCAGAGGGGATGCTTCCATGGCAGCGGCGGGAGCGCTTCGGCGAGATCCGCCATTACCTGCCCAACCGGCACGCTTCCTGGCAGGCCGTGGGACTCCCCTCCGACGATTCCCAGATGACCTTCTGGACCTTGGAGGTCCTTTTGGAGCGCGGTTTCCTGGACCTTCCTCGCCTGGCCGAGCGCTTCGCTGAAGGCCCCATTTTCGGGATCGGGTCCACGGTCTCGTCGTTCCTCGACCGTTACCGCAACAGTACCGACCTCTGGGATGCAGCCGTGCCCTCTGCGGGGAATGGGGCGCTTATGCGCATCGCTCCCGTACTCGTCCCCTACCTGACCTCCCCGTCGGCCAATCTCTGGTCCGATGCGGCTCTCCTGACGCGTCTGACCCACAACGATTCCATGGCGGTGGCTTCGTCGGTGGCCTTTGTGCACCTCCTTTGGCTTTGTCTGAGTACTCACGGCGTCCCGGATCGAAACTGGTGGCTGGCGGCGTTCCTCGAGCCCCTGGCGGAACTGGAAACCCGGGGCGGCTATTCTCGCCGGGACCCCGCGTTCGGCTCCTTCCGGGGCAGACTCCAGGATTTCCTCAGGGAGGTCCTTCCCCGGTCGCTCCCGGCCGCCGGAAAAGAACCCGGGGAGCGATCCCCGGCCGAGGTTCTCGGCTATTCCGGGGCCTATCTCCTGGAAACCGTCCCTTGGGTACTCTTCCTCCTTTCCCGCTGGGGACACGATCCGGAGGAAGCCGTGGTCCGGGCCGTGAACGACACCAAGGACAACGACACCATTGGGGCCCTGGTGGGAGCCGCGGTGGGGGCCCTCCACGGAGAGGGTGCCTTTCCGAGCCGTTGGAGGAAACACCTGATAGGCCGCACGGGGCGGACCGACGACGGTCGGATCTTCTCCCTTCTGGCCCAGGCCGAGGCGCGTTGGGGATGGTAGAGGACCTTCTTGTGGACCGGGCCGTCGGGTGCCTGGTGGGGCTCGCCGTAGGGGATGCCCTGGGAGCCGCGGTGGAGTTCTCCCCCCGGGGCGCGTTTCCTCCCGTGGAGGACATGAGGGGAGGGGGCCCCTTCGGCCTTCCCCCTGGCGCCTGGACGGACGACACCTCCATGGCCCTCTGCCTGGCCACGAGCCTTCTGGAGCGGGGAGGCTTCGACCCGAAGGACCAGATGGACCGCTATGTGCGGTGGTGGCGGGAGGGCTATTGGAGCTCCACCGGGGTGTGCTTCGACATCGGCATGACCACACGGGCGGCTCTGGCCCGTTACGAGGCCACGGGAGAGCCTTTTGCCGGCAGCGCCGATCCCTGGAGCGCCGGCAACGGTTGCCTCATGCGGCTTGCCCCCGTGCCCCTCTTCTTCTTCCCCGACACGAAGGCGGCGGTACACTTCGGCGGCGAGAGCGCCCGAACCACCCACGGGACCGTCGAGTGTATAGCGGCCTGCCGATTGTTTGCGTCTATCCTTTGCCGTGCTCTGGCGGGCAAGTCCAAGGACGAGGTGCTTTCCTCACCCTTCCCGGAACTGACCTACCCCGGGGGAAGCCCCCTCCCCCCCACCGTCGCCGCCCTGGCCCAGGGAGCCTGGCGGAAGAAGAGCGAGGATGAGATCCGGGGCTCGGGCTACGTGGTGGAATCGTTGGAAGCGGCCCTTTGGTGCTTCCACCGTTCCATCTCTTTCGAGGACGCCGTACTTCGGGCGGTGAACCTGGGGCAGGACGCGGACACCACCGGGGCCGTCACCGGCCAGATCGCCGGAGCCTATTACGGAGCCCGAGCCATCCCGCCCCGGTGGCGCAAGGCCCTCCACCTGGGCGACACCTTGGAAGGGCTGGCCCGGGCACTCATCGCCGCCAGGCCCCGGTGGACGGTGCAGGCCTAGTCGTTCCGGTTTGCGCGTCGCACCGAATCAGGCCAGCCTCCCGATGGGGGAGGTGAGCCTCGTTCCCGTCCACCAGGCCGGGCATTCGGCGGCCCGGCGGGTCCGCCTCGGGAAGCGGGCAGGGCCGGTGCGTTCCCTCGATCCTCCTACCGGATCAAGTGGAACGAGGGCGGATACCCCCGGACCATCCGAGCCCCTTCCGCCGTAAGGAGCATCTGGTCCTCGATCCCCAACGACACCTGGCTCCCTCCCCATTCGGCCACCGCTCCCCGTACCGAATACTCGATGGCGTAGACGGTATTGGGATGCAAAGGATGTTCCCCCGCAATGGGGACGAACTCCTGCTTGTCCGTCATCCCGATGACGCTCCCCGAACCATGGCCGTAGAAACCCACGGGATGCGAATAGAGGGTCAGGTTGATCCCTTCCGCCCGGGCCCGGGCCAGGGCCGACCGGAGCACCGCGTTCCCCGTGCGCCCTACCTTCATTTCCTCCAAAATGATGTCCTTGGCCCGCATGGCCTGTCGGTAAAGAGCCTGCAGACCTGCGGGCGGCTCCGTCTCTTCCGGCCGCAGCACGTAGGCATTGTGCTGCATGTCCGTGGCCAGTCCCAGGTACCGGATCCCCACGTCACAGTGGATGACGTCCCCCCGCCGGATGATGTTGTCGTTCCGGCCGTAGCGCTCCCAGTCCTCGGGGGATCGCTGGATGTCGATGGAAGGATGGAACCAGGTTTCCAAGCCCAGATCCAGGATCCGCTGACGGATCCACCAGCGGACCTCCTCGGTGGTGGTCACGTCGGGAACGATGACGGCGTTGTGGAAGAACTCCCGGATAAGGTCATGACCCATGGCCACCAGATGGTGATAGAGGCTCATCTCCTGGGGGCTCCGGGTCTCGTACCATCGCATGGCGATCTTCTCGCCGCAGACCAGCCGCCCTCGGTATTTCTCGTCCAGGGCCTGCTCCAGAAGATCCTTATGGAAAGCCGAAAGCCCGTTGCCGTGGGCAAACTCGTCCAATACGTCGTAATGCGGACAGTAGTTGATGGCGATCTTCTTGGGGTCGTACCTGCGGATGTAATCGGCCACCGCGGTGAACTGGCCCACCGCACCCCGCGACCGATCCGTGAAGATGGACTGGTACATGGGGCCCGCCGTGGAGGAGCCGTGCCAGTTGGCGGTGAGCTTCCGGAACCCCTCGGGGCCGTCGTGGAAGAGCAGGATGGAGAGCCGCCGGGCGCTCATGATGGGCTCCGGCACCAGGGTCATGTAGACGGGATCTTCGTCGTACTCGAAGTTGATGACCAGCCAGAGGTCCACCCCCTCTTCCTTGAGGATGGTGGGCAGAATATGGTCCAACCTCCATGCAAGGATGTCGTTGTAGATACGCGCCCGCTCCCGCAAGGGGAGAACGGCCTTGAGGTCTCCCGTGGGGGCCCAAGACCATACCGGCCCCGAAAGGGGGGTGCCTTGCGCCTCCGCCGGTCGCGGCTGAAGGATCTCCGCGGCCGTCAGTACCGCCAGAAACAGAACTGAGACACACAGCCTATGGGCATACGCTGACAACCCCACAGCACGGGAGCCCTCGCCCTGGAGCCCGGCAATCCACCACTTCATGATCGTACCCTCCTCGACGAATGTCGGCTCAAAGAACCTCATTTCCTTCTTCTATCGGGCACCACCCGAACCGCCCCCTCCGCCACCGCCTCCCCCACCCGGAGGCGCACCCGGTAGTCTCCCGGTTCCACGTCCACCCAGGAGGGCCGTCGCTGGGGTCCTTGCCCCCCTTCGGCCGCCTCCCGCCTCAGGTCCCACACCACCCGGTGGATCCCGGGTTCGGCGGGGCCCTCCAAAACGCGGATCACCGAACCCTCGCGATCCAGGATCTCCACCCTTGCAGGGGCGACGGATGCCGGCCGGGGCGGGCGCGCCGGCGTTGCGGGCCGGGACATCCCCACGGCGGAAACCCCCGGAGCGGACACCCCCGCCTCGAGGTCTCCGACCCCTGCCCTTTCTGCTCCCACAAAATAGGTGATGAGCGCCCCGTAAGGCCGATTGGGCCCCACGAAGGGGGCTGCTTTGTTGGAGAGATCCCTGGGAGCGGGATAGTAAAGCTCGGCCTCCCGCACCGGAAAGAGATGCACCCTCCGACCTAGAATCTCGCCCCTCATCTCCCCCAAGAAAGACGCATCATCAACGATGTAGATCCCCCTTCCGTAGGTTCCCAAAATCAGATCCCCGTCCTTGATCTCGATATCGTTTACCGACACCGGCGGAAGACCACCCCCCACCCGGCTCCAGCTCCGTCCGCCGTTCCAAGACAAAAGGAGCCCGTTGTGGACTCCCGCCAGTACGACCTCCGGATGGCCGGGCCACTCCACCACGCAGAGGACCACGGCTGGGGAGGGCATTCCGCCGGAAATCAAAGTCCAAGACCGTCCGGCGTCGTCGGTCCGGAAGAGGTAGGGACGGAGGTCATTGTGGTAGTGCCCCGTGAAGGCCACGTAGGCCCGCTCCGGCAAGGAACGGGAGGCGTGGATCGCCGTGACGAAGGGCTGGGGGACGGGCACGGAAAAGTGCCGGGTCAAAGCTTCCCACGTAGTTCCGCCGTCGGCGCTCCGATGAACGCTCCCGTCGTCGGCCCCCACGTAGAGGAGCCCCCGGCGCAGGGGCGATTCCTCCACGGCCGTCAGGGTATTGTAGGGTCTCAGGGATGGCTTTAGCCCCAAAATATCCCACGCGGCCGGGTTCTCGTTCTTGGTGAGGTCCCCGCTCACCACCTCCCAGCTCTCCCCCCGATCGCGGCTGCGAAACAGCTTATTCCCCCCGAAATAGAGGACCTCGGGGTCGTGGGGGGAGATCAGGAGCGGGCTGTTCCAGTTGAATCGGTACCGCTCCGCCGTGTCGCGGGGCGTGGGGGCGATGGCCACCGAACGGCCGGTGAGGCGGTCCACCCGCCGGAGGGCTCCGTACTGGGACTCCACGTAAACGACCATGGGGTCCAAAGGGTGCACCGCCGGCACAAAGCCGTCGCCGCCCCCCACATTGAAGGCGTCCTCGTTGAGGATCCCCACCCGGGAGTAACTCCAGGCGGGTACGCCCCAGGTGCCGTTATCCTGCAGACCTCCGTAGACGAGGTACGGATGGCTGTTGTCCACGGCCACGGCGTAGGTTTGGCCGATGGGGAGGTTGTTCAGGAAGCTCCAGCTCCGGGCACCGTCGAAGGTGACATGGAATCCCCCGTCGTTGCCCAGGAGCATGTGGTCGGGGTTCTTGGGGTCGATCCAGAGGGCGTGATGATCCACATGGATCCCCCGGGCGGTCCATTCGGTTTCGAAGGTCCGGCCGCCGTCCATCGACACCGCCAGCTGGACCCCCATGACCCAGACCTTGTTCTCGTTCCAGGGGTCCACGTAGATGTTGCCGTACCAATAGGACGTCCGAATGTCGTTCACCCTGGTCCAGGTGTTCCCCCGATCCTCGGAGCGATAGAACCCGCCGGCGCTGTCGCCGATGGCGGCATAGACCACGTTGGGTCGGCTCTTGGCGACGGCGATGGCGATCTTCCCCAAGTTCCCGGTGGGGAGTCCGTTTTCCAGCTTCTGCCAGGTGTCTCCCCCGTCCAGGGACCGGTAGATCGCCGACCTGGGCCCTCCGGTGAGGTTCCCCCAGGCATGCCGCCTCTGCTGCCACGTCGCGGCATAGAGGACTCGGCCGTTGTCCTCCATGGCCACTTCGGTGACGCCGGTATGCTCGTCCACGTAGAGGACCTTGCTCCAGGTCCGGCCACCGTCCAAGGTACGGAAAAGTCCCCGCTCCTCGTTGGGCCCCCAGCGGTGGCCGGGAGCGGCCACGAACACGATCTCGGGATTCCGGGGGTGGACCACCACCCGGTGGATGAAGCGGGTGTCCCCCAGGCCCATGTAGCTCCAGGTCTCCCCCCCGTCCAGGGACCGGTAGACCCCGTGGCCCACGGAAGCCGGCTGTTGCTCGCCGTTGGCCTCCCCGGTCCCCACCCACAGGACCAGGGGGTCCGACGGGGCCAGGGCCATGTCCCCGATGGAGAGGGTGGGGGCCGCACCGTCGAAGATGGGCCGCCAGCTCACCCCGTGGTTCGTGCTCTTGAAGATCCCCCCGGTGGAAGCCGCCACATAGATCACGGCCGGGTTGTGGGGGTCGGCCTCCACGTCGGAGATCCGCCCGCCGAAGACGGCGGGACCGATGGCTCGCCACGACAGGTTGCGGAAGGGATCGGCGGGCGGTGAGGGCTCAGGGAGCCGAGGGGGTACCCTCTGGCCCCCGGCCCGGGAAGAGCCGCCCCCCAGGAGGACTGCGGCCCAAAGCCAAAGCGCGAGGGAGGCAGGCCGGACACGGGGCCCCACGAGGGTTCCCAACCCCGGGGCCGGGGTCCCGGCTCCACAGGCCGGGGAAGGCCGCACCGAGGCCACCGTCCCCTCCACCTTTCCTGCGGAGATCCGGAGCGTTCTTTTCAGGAGGTTCATGACGGCACTCCTTGCCGGAAGGGGAACGGAGGACAGGATAGCGCGCCACCCCGGGTTAGGGGAGGGACGAAAGGGGATGGAAACCACGGACTACCTCGTCATCGGCTGCGGCATTGCCGGG
>JAUQOX010000040.1 GCA_030550695.1 Gemmatimonadota bacterium
GCGGATGGCGCGCCGGGGAATTTGCGAGGGTCAAGGGCTCGGGTGGGGAAGGGGACGGGTCACCGTTTGGGGAGGGGCCTTTCTTGCGACCTTGGTGGGCTGCCTCCTGCCCGTGGGCATTCGAGGCCAGGGGGGTTCCCCCCCACCCGGCCTAGGGCGGGCCGAGGTATCCCAAGGCGACTCGCTGGCCGAACAGGTAGACCGTCTCTTCGAACGCTGGCACCGGCCCGACTCGCCCGGGGCGGCGGTCCTGGTCATGAAGGACGGCAGGGTGGTCCACGCCAAGGGCTACGGGATGGCTGACCTGGAGCAAGGAGTGCCCATCCGCACCACGACGGTGTTCGACATCGCCTCGGTGTCCAAGCAGTTTGCGGCCATGGCCATTGCCTTGTTGGAGGCCGAGGGTCGCCTCGCGGTGGACGACGACGTCCGCAAGTACCTGCCCGAGCTGCCCGATTTCGGAAGGCCCATCACCCTCCGCCACCTTGTGCACCATACCAGCGGAATCCGGGATTGGCCCGGGACCCTGTCCGTCGCCGGATGGGACTATCAGGATGTCCTCTCCTTCGAGCAGATTCTGCGGATGGCCTTCCGGCAGCGCGAACTCAACTTCGCGCCGGGCGAAGAACACCTCTACTCGAACACCGGCTACAATCTCATGGCCGAGATCGTGGCGCGGGTGAGCGGACTGAGCTTCCGGGCCTTCACCCAAGAGCGGATCTTCGAGCCCCTGGGGATGATTCATACCCACTTCCACGACGACCACACCCAGATTGTGGTCCAGCGGGCCCACTCCTACCGGCCCTCACCCGAGGGGGGATACCGCTTGGTGCCCAGCCATCTCACCGCCGTGGGATCCAGCTCCCTCTTCACCACGGTGGAGGACCTGGCGCGCTGGATCTTGAACTTCGAGGAGCCGCGGGTGGGCGGACCCTCGGTTGTCCGGCGTATGGAGGAGCGGGGTGTGCTGAACCGGGGGGACACCGTACCGTACGCCTGGGGCCAGAGCCGAGGCCTCTACCGGGGCCTGGAAACCTGGAGCCATACGGGCTCGTGGGCGGGCTATCGCAGTGTGCTCCTCCGCGTCCCCTCGGAGCGCTTTGCCGTGGTTATCCTGGCCAACACGGCGGATATGAACCCGTCTTCGCTGGCCCAGCGCATCGCCGATCTCTATTTGGCTCCGCGCCTGGGCGCGCCTCCCGATCCTGCTCCTGCCTCCCCTCTCCCTTCCCAGGAGACCCCGGCCTGGCAGCCCTCCCAGGCCCAGTTGGCCGAATACGCCGGGGAATATCATAGCGAAGAACTGGAAACGTCCTGGCACGTCCGGGTGGTTGGCGGAGGCCTGGTGGCACAGCATTTCCGCAGAGGAGAGGCGCGGCTCCGGCCCCTGTCCCCCGATCGGTTCCAGGGCTCGCCCTTCGGGGAAGTGGAGTTCCTAAGGGACGGAGAGGGGCGGATCACCGGCTTCCTGGTTCACCAGCCCCGCATCCGGGGCCTTCGATTCCACCGACGGGAGGAGCTTCTTCCCGCCGGGCCCCCAGGGATCCGGGACGACGCGACGGTAGAGCACCGAGTAGTAACGGAACCGCCCGGGCATGTGGGAGCCCACGGACGCCAGGACCAGGACCCCCAAGAGGAGGGGGACGCGTAGCTCCCACAACCAAGGGACCAGGGCCAGGAGGAAGAGTTTGGCCAGGGTCATGAGGCCCCGAACCTGATGGAACCACAGGAGACGCCGGCCCGCCTCCACCGCGGCAAGGGCCGCGCCGGTTCCCAGGGTCCCCATCAGGGCGGCGAAGAGACGGTCCGGCGGTATGCCGAAGGCGTGCCCTCCCACCAAAGTGGCCATAGCCCCCAGGTGGGCGGTCCGCAACAAGATGTTGAGGGCTCGGAGCACGGAGCCTCCCGGAGATCAGATGCGGGCCTGGAGTTCGTAAAGGTGATAGTAGCGTCCGCGGCGATCCATAAGCTCGTCGTGTCGGCCCCGCTCCACGATCCTTCCCGCCTCCACCACCAGGATCTGGTGAGCCCGACGGATGGTGGAAAGGCGGTGGGCGATGACGAGGGTGGTGCGTCCTCGGAGGAGCTCGGCCAGTCCCCGCTGCACGAGGGCCTCGCTTTCGGTGTCCAGGCTGGAGGTGGCCTCGTCCAGGATCAGGATCCGCGGATCGGCTAAGAGGGCCCGGGCGATGGTGACCCGCTGACGCTGACCTCCCGAGAGCTTGACCCCCCGCTCGCCGATCACCGTGTCCAACCCCTCGGGGAAACGCTCGGCGAATTCCAGCACGTGGGCCCGCCGGGCCGCCTCCAGGATCTCCTGGTCGGTGGCGTCGGCCCGGGCAAAGCGGAGGTTGTCGCGGATGGTGCCGTCGAAGAGAAAGTCGTTCTGGAGGACCAGGCCCAACTGGGCGCGGTAGCTTGCAAGAACGACTTCCCTCAGATCCACCCCGTCCACCAGGACCCGTCCTGCCTCGGGCTCCAGGAACCCCGCGGCCAGGGCCGCGATCGTGCTTTTGCCGGATCCCGAACTCCCCACCAGCGCCACCACCTGGCCGGGCTCGGCCTGGAAAGAGATTCCCCGGAGCACGGGCTTGTCGGGCTCATAGCGGAAATGCACGTCCTCGAAGACCAGGTGGCCCCGAAGGGGCGGAAGCACGCGGGTACGGCGCGGATCCTGCTCTTCGGTGGGCCAGGACAGGAGTTCCGCCGTACGGTCGAGCCCCGCGAAGGCCTCCGTCATCTGGGTGCCGATATTGGCCATCTGGGAGATGGGGTTGATGAGATATCCCAGAAAGAGGGTAAAGCTGAGGAGTTCCCCCAGGGTCATCTGCCCGTGGACAATGAGGTACCCGCCGTAGCCCATCACCATGAGACCCGCCACCCCCGTGAGGAGGGTGCCCAGAGACGAGATGGCGCTGGAGGTGACAAGGGTCTTTCGGATGGTGGCAAACAGGCGCATCACCCCTTCTTCGAAGACCTGAGCCTCCTGCTCCAAGGCATGGAACCCCTTGATGACCCGGATCCCCCCCAGCGCCTCGGTGAGCCTGCCGGTCACCTCGGCCCGGACGGCCCCCCGGCGGCGGAAGGTGGGCCGAAGGACTCGAAAGGCCCGGGTGGAAGCCAGACCGAACAGGGCCAGGGGAGCCAGGGCCAGCACGGTGAGAAGGGGGTGGATACGGAGGAGGAAGACCAGAGCCACCAGGGCGGTGACGGCCCCCCCCAGCAGTTGCACCAGGCCTGTCCCCACCAGGTTTCGGATCCCCTCCACGTCGTCCATGATGCGGGAGACCAGCTCCCCGCTCCGGGTGTTGTCAAACCGACGCACCGGGAGGCGAAGCACGTGGCGCTGGATCTGAGCCCGAAGCTGGGCAATGAGGCGCTGAGCTTCGACGCTCAGAAGCAGGGTAAGGAGATACGAGGTGACGGATTGGACCAGGACGGCCAGCCCCACGAGAAGGAGGAGTCTCCAGAGGAGCCCAAGGTCGGCCTGGCCGAGGACATCGTCCACCAGAACCTTCGTGGAGGCCGGCACCACCAGCCCGGCCAGGCGATTGACCAGGATGAGCGCCACGCCCCCGGCCACCAAGCCCCGCCTGGGCCAGATGATCTCCCGGAACGCGTGCCGCAAGCTGGCCCCGGAGATTCGGGCAGGTTTTTTCATGGCCCCCCACTACGCCCTGACCGGGAAGAAGTTCCTGGGGGGTGGGCAGAACCGCCGGGGTACGTTCCTCCGGGGAACGGCTGTCCGCCGGAACCCGCGGGGGGCTGCACTCCGCGGGCCTGCGGGCGGGATTCTCCTGGCTCCCCCCCAGGCGAGGGTGGCCCTCGAACGTGGCCGGGGCCCCCGCCTGGTCGGGCGGGGGAGGAACCTTTCCCGGGGGGAGGGGTGTCTAGGAGCCGGATCGGCGCCGCAGAGGGTCGGCCGGAGGACATCGGGGCCCGTCGGAGCCTTGGCTCTTCTCCCGGTGGTGTGCTTACCCGCAAGGAGGATTCCCCATGTTGAAGAAGCTCTTCCCGAAAAACGAGCACCCGGTGGAGCGGGGTCTGCGGGTGGTCGTGGGGCTTGGGATCCTGTCCCTGGCCTTCGTGGGCCCCAAGACCCCGTGGGCCTATCTCGGCCTCGTCCCTGTCATCACAGGGCTCTTGGGGAGCTGTCCGGCCTATACGCTCCTGGGTATCTCCACCTGTCCCGTCTGTAGGGACGAGGGCAAGTAGACGTTGCAGGCCCCGGGGGGCCCCCGGGGACGGGTTTGGGGGACTGCCGCCGCACCCGGCCCTGGGGCCGGCCCCGGCCAGGGCGGACCCCACCAGGGTGGCGGTCCCCCGGCCGGCCCCCCCTAGATCTGCCCGAACAGGCTCTTTCCCGTACTCAACAGGTCGGCGCAGGCCTGGCCCACCCGCTCGGCCATGCCCTTTTCGGCGGCCTTGAGGTAGGTGCGGGGGTCGTAGGCCTTCTTGTTGCCCACCTCGCCGTCCACCTTCAACACGCCGTCGTAGTTCTTCATCATGTGGTCCACGATGGGGCGGGTGAAGGCGTACTGGGTGTCCGTGTCCACGTTCATCTTCACCACCCCGTACTCCAGCGTTTCCCGGATCTCTTCCAGCAGGCTTCCGCTGCCGCCGTGGAAGACCAGATCCATCTCGGCGTCAGGGCCGTACTTGGCCATGACGGCGGCCTGTCCCAGCTTGAGGATCTCGGGCTTGAGCTTCACCACCCCGGGCTTGTAATGGCCGTGGACGTTGCCGAAGGTGGCGGCAAAGGTGAACCGGCCGATGTCGTGGAGGGCCTCGTAGACGGCCAGCATGTCCTCCGGGGTGGTGTAAAGCTTGGACGACGGCGTGTCGTGGCTCCCTGCGGCTCCGTCTTCTTCCCCGCCGACCACCCCGGCTTCCACCTCCAGGATGATCTCGTGCTGGGCGCAAAGGCGCAGGTATTCCCGGCACAGGCGCATGTTTTCCTGCAAAGGCAGGTTGGAGGCGTCCAGCATGTGGTTCTGGAAGAGGTTGTTCTCGCCCCGGGCCCGGCGCTCGGCGGTGGCCTGGATGAGGGGCTTGAGGAAGGTCTCCGCCTTCTCGGGAGGACAATGGTCGGTGTTCAGAGCTACCAGGATGGGATAGCGTTCCGCCAGACGGTGGGCCGCCTCGGCCAGGACGATGCAGCCCAGCACGGCGTCCTTGACGTTGAGGCCCGAGGCGAACTCCCCGGCCCCGGTGGAGAACTGGATGATGCCGTCGGAGCCGGCGTCGGCAAACCCTTTGAGGGCGGCGTTCAGGGTGATGAGGGAAGTGACGTTGATGGCAGGGTAGGCGTACCCGCCTGCTTGGGCAGCGTCCAGCATCTCTGCGAACTGTTTCGGCGTGGCGATGGGCATAGGGGCACCTCACAGGGGGGTTGAAGGGTGAAAGCCCTCGGTCGTGGAGGCGATCCGTTTTCGAGTCTGAAAATAGGATAGGCGGCCCGCGCCGGGCGCGCGAGACGGGGGGAACCCGGACCCGTGCCGTGCTGGAGGCCCTGGATCGGGCCCTGGAAACCTTGGAAGGGGGAAAGAAAGAGCATGGACGAGCACGAGATGTTTGCCGGCTTCGAGGGGTTTCGGAACGCCGAATACGCCCAGGAGGCCCAGGAGCGGTGGGGTGAGACGGAGGCCTACCGGGAGTCCCTCCGCCGGGCCCGGAGCTATTCCCCCGAAGATTGGACCCGTATCCGCTCGGAAGGGGAGGCCATCGAAGCGCGCCTGGTGGAGATCTTCCGGAGGGGGGAGCCTCCCGGAGGGGTCGGGGCCATGGACGCCGTGGAGGCCCACCGGGCGTACCTGGACCGCTGGTTCTTTCCCGTGGACCACGCCCTGCACTGCTGCTTGGCCCGCCTGTATGTGGACGACCCCCGGTTCCGGGCCCACTACGACGCCCTGGCACCCGGCCTTGCGGCTTTCGTGGAGGCGGCGGTGCGGGCGAATGCCCTGCGGGCGGCGGAGGAGAAAGGGGCCGGAGAGGGGTAGGGAGGGCTGCCCGGGCCGGGCCCTTGCAGGCTTTACCGTCCCCGGGGGAATCTTTACCTTTTTCGGTGGGGGTGGCGGATCCGGGGGCGTTGGCCCGTCGGGTTCCACCGTCCCCGGGGAGCGCGCGAGTGGGGATCGCCGGCGGGTCCTTCGGGGCGTCGCCGGAGGAAAGTCCGAGCTCCACAGGGCAGGGTGCCGGGTAACGCCCGGGCGCCGCAAGGCGACGGAAAGTGCCACAGAGAACAGACCGCCGATGGCTCCCCTCGGGGAGCACAGGCAAGGGTGAAACGGTGCGGTAAGAGCGCACCGGGCCTCTGGTAACAGGGGTCGCACGGTAAACCCCACCCGGAGCAAGGCCAAATAGGGGACGAGGCGTGGCCCGCGCCGCTTGAGTCCCGGGTAGGCCGCTTGAGGCCGGCAGCAATGCCGGTCCCAGAGGCATGATCCCCCCCGGCCGTCTCGCCCTGGTGGCGGGAAGGATGCCGCGGACAGAACTCGGCTTATTCCGCGCGCTCCCCACGCCTTCCGCTGCGCCCGTAGCTCAGCTGGATAGAGCGCTGCCCTCCGGAGGCAGAGGTCACAGGTTCGAATCCTGTCGGGCGTATAGAGCAAAGCCCCGGGGCTTCCCCCCGGGGCTTTGCCGTAGGGGGGTGGTGTGGAGGTGGGGCTTGGGTTGGGGTGGGGGGGCTGCCCTGGCAGGGGCCCGGGAGGGGCCCCGGTTGTTTGGGCCCTCCTCGGCTTCGTTCCGGAAGCGCGAGCGGCCCTTGCGCCCCCAGGCCGGCCGCACGAACGTGAGCCGACCCCCTCTTTCCCCAGGAGGTTGTCTGCTGTCCTTTCGGATGCGGGACACCCCGCCATCGTCGGCTCCGGGGAGGCTCCTCGCGGGGACCCTCCTGATCCTCTTCCTGCCGGGTAGAGGTGCGGCTGGGGTTTGGGGGGTCGCCCAGAACGGGCCCTTCGGGTCTGCCCCATCGCTGAGCCACGTCGTTTCCACCCAGCCGTTCCCCCTCCTCCCCGAAGGGAGCTCGGGGCCGACGACCCTGGTCGCTTCGGCCCAAGCCAGGCCCGTCCCCCCTCCGCGGGCCGGCCTGGCCGGGGGGCAGCAGGCCCCTCCCCTGCCTGATGTCGTGGAGCTCACCATCGACCGCATCCAGGCCGACTACCGGGCCGGGCGCTACACCGCCGTGGACCTCACCCGAGCCTTCCTGGAGCGCATCGCCCGCTACGAGGACCGCTACAATGCCTTCGTTTCCCTGGACCCCGACGCGTTGGCCGTCGCCCAGGCTTTGGACGAAGAGTACCGGGCCCAGGGGCCCAGGGGCCCCCTTCACGGCGTACCGCTGGTGATCAAGGACAACATGGACCAGGCGGGACGGGTGACCACGGTGGGGTTTTGGGGGTTCAGTTCCGCCACGGGCGGAGTGGACATGATCCCGGCGGACGACGCCACCGTGGTGAAACGTCTGAAGGCCGCCGGGGCCATCATCCTGGGGAAGACCAACCTCCCGGATTTCGCCGGCCATGGCACCCGCACGAACAGCTCCGTAGCCGGGGTCACCCTCAACCCCTACCGCGTGGATCGGGCCCCTGGGGGATCCAGCGGAGGGACAGCCACGGCCGTGAATGCCTCCTTTGCCGTGGCGGGCCTGGGCACGGAGACGGGGGGTTCCATCCAGAACCCCGCCGCCGCCCAGGCCCTGGTGGGGGTGAAGCCCACCTACGGCCTGGTGCCCCTCAAGGGCGTGTTCCCCATGGACGCCAGCTACGTGGATGTGGTGGGCCCCCTGGCGCGGACGGTGCGGGACGCCGCGTTGATCCTGGATGTCATCGCCGGTCCCACCACGGACGACCTGGCCACTTTCGCCGCCGTGGGAAAGATCCCCGAGGGAGGCTATGCCCAGGCCCTGGGCAAGGACCCCCTGGCGGGGAAACGCTTCGGGCTGGTGGGGGAGGGGTGGCGGGATTCGTTCCTGCCCCTGGCTCCCGAGACGGATTCCCTCTACCGGGAGGCCATCCGGGTGCTGGTGGGGCGGGGAGCCCAGGTGGTGGCGGACCCCTTTGCCGGAAGCGGGTTCAAGGAGGTCTATCGGCGGATGCCCCGGGTTCCGACGCAATCGGCCCATGATCGGCTGGTGTACTTCCAGGGGCTGGGTCCCTCCGCGGCCTTCCACAGCCTGGAGGAATGGGAGGCCCTGACGGGCCGGACCTTCCCGGGCGGAGGCGCCCGTCGTCCACCCGCCCGGCCCAGCGCCACGGAAGAGGGGGACGCTTTCCAGGCCTGGCGGAAAGAGATCCGGGCCCTCTTCCGGCAGGTGTTGGCCCAGCACGGGCTGGACGGCCTCTTCTTCCCCCAGGCGGGCGCCCCCATTCCCCCCCGGGTGGAAGACCCGGCCCGCCCCGACTACAACCCCAACAACCACCCCGAGCTTCCCAGCAACATCGTGAACCACCTGGGCCTTCCGGTGGTGACCGTACCGTTGGCGTACTACGCCGACGGTACCCCCTTCGTGGTGGCCTTCATCGGGGATCTCTGGACGGAAGCCAAGCTTCTGTCGTGGGCCCACGAGCTGGAACAGGCCACCCGGGCCCGGGTACCGCCCAGGCTGGAGCGTTGAGGTGTCGGACTGTCCGGCCGGCCGGTCCCCAGGGCTGGCCCGAGCCGCCATAGGGAGGATGACCGAGTATGCGTCGTGATTCGTCGTGCCGGGGTGTGGCCCTCCTCGTTTCCTCCGCCTTCCTCCTCTCGGCCTGCTCGTCGTGGACTGCCACCCAGAAGGGGGCCGTCATCGGGGCGGCCACCGGGGCGGCGGTGGGAGGGGTGATCGGCAACCAGACGGGCTCCACCGCCCGGGGGGCCATCATCGGGGCTGCCGTGGGGGGAGCTGCCGGAGCCATCATCGGGCGGCAGATGGACCAGCAGGCGGAAGCCTTGAAACAGGAGATCCCGGGGGCCAAGGTGGAGCGGATCGGCGAGGGGATCCAGGTCACCTTCGACTCCGGAATTCTCTTCGACTTCGACTCCCATGCCCTGCGCCCCGAGGCCCGGACCAACCTGGCCAACCTGGCCGCCAGCCTGAACCGCTATCCCGACTCCGACGTGCTCATCGTGGGGCACACGGATTCGGTGGGTACGGACAGCTACAACCAGGCCCTTTCGGAGCGGCGGGCCCAGGCGGCACGGGACTTCCTGGTGGCCCAGGGGGTGGCTGCCAGCCGGATCCGCGCGGTGGGGCGGGGGGAGTCGGAGCCGGTGGCTTCCAACGACACCCCCGAAGGGCGCCAGGCCAACCGGCGGGTGGAGATCGCCATCTTTGCCAGCGAGGCCTACCGGAAGCGGTTGCTGGGGGGCGGGGGCCAGGACTGACCGTCCGAGACAAGCCGGCTCCCCTTCAGCAGGGAGACGGGGGCGGGGCGGGGGGAGCCGGCCTGGGCCGCCCGATGATGCGCCCGATGGCCCGGTTCACCTGATCGGCGGCCCGGTTCTTGGCCTCTTCCTCGGCTTTCTCCTTCAGGGCCTGGAAGGTCAGGGCCACCAGCGCCGACGCGGGAGCCCGTTCCCTGACTTTCTGAATGGCGTCGAAGGCCTGGACGTAGGCCCCGTGGTCCAGGAGGCACAGGGCCTGGGAAAAGGCCTTGGCCGTCTCGAGATCGGGAAGGCGGTTGGCCTGCTGGCGGGCCTCCAGCCGGCGGCGGTCTTCCTCCGAGAGCACCAGCCGAAGGCCCTCTACCACCTGGTCGGCCAGACCCTCCTGAAGCTCGAAGAACCGGTCGCGATGGCCCCTGGCCTCGGCGGTGGCCACGATCTCAGCGGTTTCGGCTCTGGCGATCCGACCATCCAGGCGCATCTCCGGGTCCACGGCCACGAAGGCCCCCAGGACCACGTAATCCGCCCCCACAATCCTCCCCACCTTACCCGCAGTGGCCGGGTCCACCAGAGCGGACTGCTGGAGTTCCAGTTCCTTGACGATATCCTCCAGGCGATCCCGTTCCACCAGCCGGATCCCTTCCAGGACGGAAAGGTCGGAAATGAGCATCCCGGCCATGGCCCGCCCCAGGTGATCGTACTCGGGATCTCCGGTGTGGTTGTCGAACCGGAGTACGGCGACGGCGGGCTTGGGCTCCTGCCCCCCTTCCGCCACCAGGAGCGGAAGGGCAGGCAGGGCGAACAAGATGCTGCGGGTCCAGCGCATGGTGCCACCTCCCTGGGGGCCGTCTCCCCCCGCCCTACCCCTCCCCTCCTTCCAGGAGCCAATGGGTGAACCACTGCCTCAGGCGGGCCAGGCGGTCCACCAGGAGCCACGGCTCGCCGGTGCGGGACAGGTCATGGTTGGAGCGGGGGTAGCGAACAAACTCCACCGGAACCCCCTGTTTGCGCAGGGCCATGAACCACTGCTCGGCGTCGGTCATGGGGGTCCGGTGGTCCTCCTCGGACTGGACGATGAGGGTGGGGGTGCGGACGTTGGCCACGTGCTTGATGGGTGAGAGATCCCAGTAGAGCTGGGGGTTGTCCCAGGGCTTGCCGAAGAACTCGAACTCGGTGAGGCCCTGGGCGTCGGAGGTTCCGTACCAGGAGAACCAGTTGCTGATCATGCGATCCGTCTGGGCTGCCTTGAAGCGGTTCGTCCGGGTGGTGATCCAGGCCGTCATGAACCCGCCGTAGCTCCCGCCCGTCACCCCCAGCCGCTCGGGATCCACGTCGGGGCGCTGGATCATCAGGTCCACGGCCTTCATGAGGTCTTCGTAATCCTCCAGGCCCCACCTTCCCCGAGTGGAATAGGTGAAGTCGGCCCCGTAGTTGCTGGAACCCCGGGGGTTGGTGAAAAGGACGAACATGCCGGCCCCGGTCAGGTTGTGGAACTCGTCGAACCACCCTTCGCCGTAAGCCGAGTGGGGCCCGCCGTGGATGTAGAGCACCAGCGGATACTTCTTGCCGGGCTCGTAGCCGTAAGGATACTGGAGCCAGCCCTCGATCTCGAGCCCGTCGAAAGAGGGGTAGGTGAAGCGCTCCGCCGTGGGCCAGGCGATTTCCGCGTTCAGGGCATCGTTGAAGCCGGTAAGGCGCCGCTCGTTCCGCCCGTCAATGTCGGCCACGAAGAGCTCCGTGGGCTTGTCGATGGAGGTGGCGATGAAGGCCACCTTCGTGTAGTTGCGGTCGTATGAGAACCCGCGGATCTGTCGCCGCCCCCCGATCACCTCCTTCATCTCACCGGTCCTGGGGTTCACGTGGAAGAGGGCAGTGCGGCCGCCGATCTGGGCGCTCATCAGGATCAGACCGTTGGGCATCCACTCCAGGCTGGCCGGCTCGTAGCGCCAGTCCCCCAAGATGTTCCGCGGCTCGCCCCCGGCCAGATCCACGACCCAGATGCGGTTATGGCTGGTGCGGGTCAGGCTGGAAATGAAAGCGATCTGACGGGAATCGGGCGACCACACAAGGCTCCGCTCACTTCCGTTCTGGGAGGTAAGGCGACGGGGCTCTCCCCCGTTGGAAGGAATGACGAAGATGTCGGCATCGTTCCTGGGGGCTTCGTCCCGGGCGGCGTCGTAGGGAAGACGAGCAATGGAATCCTGGAGGGCCTGGATCAGGGAGTCGGGCCGGAATTGGGGATCCGCCGTGAAGGCGATCCACTTCCCGTCCGGAGAGACCACCGGGTTCCGATGGGAAAACTCCCCGCGGGTGAGCTGGATCTTTGCGGTATCCCCTTCCAACTGCTTGTAGATCTGGGCGTGGGTCCAGGTCCTGGGTTCCCGGCGGTTGGGGATGAACCCCCTTCCGTTGGCCTTGTAGGGAAAGTCCACGATGTGCATGCCGTCGAAGCGGGCCGGATCCAAGGGCTTGGTGATGGCCCCGAAGGGCGGCCGGGCCATGGGCTGCATACGGGCAAAGGGGTCATCGCGGCGAGCTTGTTGAGCTTGAGGAGCCTGGGGGGTGGGCTGACGTTCGGATTCTTCCGGAGGCCCGAAGCCGCCGGGCTGGCTGCCTCCCTCCGACCAGACCACGAAGGATCCGTCCCGGGGACGGGAACCGGAGCGGGGCTCTTCCATCTGAAAGGCTTCGCCGGGGCGTGTCCCGTCCATACGGAGCACCCAGGTGGTGCCTTGGCCCCCTTCCCGCCGGGAGGTGAAGAAAAGATGGGTGCCGTCGCGGGACCAACGGGGGTTGGAGCTCTCCGTGCCCGGCGAGGTGAGGCGGATGGGCTCACCGCCCCTGGTGTAGACCAGCCAGACCTCGGAGTGGCGGGCGTTCCGGGCCTCGTTCACCGTGGTGACGGTAAAGGCCACCATGCTCCCGTCCGGCGACATGGCTGGCGAGGAAAGGGTGGTGAGGCGATACCAGTCCTGGGGCGTAAAGGCGCGGCCCTTGGACGAGCCGGCCTCCTGACCCAGGACGGAAGAGGCCAGAAACAGCAAGAGGCTTACCACGAGCGGTAGACCACGGCGCATGAGGGACCTCCGTTGGGTGGTGAGGTTCTTCCAAAAGGGCGGGTGTTCTCGAAGGAGCCACGATAGGCTCTGCTCCAGCTCAGGGCAAGGTCGGGGGCTCGAAGGGGACGTTCCGATCTGGGAGACGGTCAAGCGCCGGGAGACGCCTTCGGGAGCACCCTTGAAGGCGAGGGTCGGCCCCCTATGCGCAAGAGCCGGAACGAAAGGGCCAACCCCACAGCGGCCGGCACGGCCCACCCTGCCGAAGGGGAAGCATCGGAGGGCAACCAACCGAACTGGTGCGGGAAAACGGCCAGGGCGTTGTTCAGAGCGTGCCAAAGGATGGCGGGATACACGGAGCCCGAAAGGAGCACCACCCAGGTCAGGAGGAAGCCCAGCCATGCGGTGGGCAGGATGCGGAAGAGGGACACGTGAAAGAGGCCGAAGATCATCCCCACGGTGGCAGCCAGGATCCAGGGATTGCGTATACGCTGTCGAAGGCCGTGTAGGAGTACACCCCGGAAGGCCAGCTCTTCGAAAAGGGCGGGGAAACCTACCAAGAAAAGGAGGGTTTCGGCCGGCGGGAGATCGCTGCTGAGGAGTTCCCGCTGAAACCCCTGCAACACTTCCTCGGGCACGGGCAGGACATACCGGTTCACCAGCTCCGCCCCTGAGACGGCGAGCAGAAGTGCCGATGGCGCACCCAGGAGAACGGCCGGCCATGCGGCTGGCGGTGGTCTTCTCAGACCCAAGGCTTCCCTGGGATCGAGGCGGTACCGTCGTACCAGGAACCAAGAGCCCACACCGAAGATCCCCAGGAGGTTGAGCAGGATCTGTCCCCTGAGGCCCAACGGGCCGCCCAGCCACAGGTTGGCCAGGAAGAACACCACCCAGAAGGCGGCAAACCAACCCAGGACGCGGCGGGGAAAGAGGGCCGGGCCGCCCGTGAGGTCCGAGGCTTCCAGGTCGGCCCCGCTGATGAGCTTCTCGTTGGACAGGCTGGCTTCGGTCAGCCTCGTCAGGTAGAGAGCCGACGCGGTGGTGGACAAGAAGGCCAGGGCCACGAAGGGAAGGTCCAGCTCTCCTACCAAGATTTCCCGGACCGCCAGGGCCACCCCTGCCACCGGGACCAAGGCCAGGAGGGACCGCAGGTCGGCACCGGGTAGCGCCCCGACCAAGGAGGGAAGGAGGAACGCCACAAAAAGGGGAAACCAGTAGACCTGGAACTCCCGGTAGCTCTTGCTGGCTCCGGAGACCAGCAGGAGGGCGGCCGCCACCAGAAGGGCCAGGGGAAGGAAGAGGAGGAGAAGGAGCAGCGTGTCCACCGGCCTCAGCTCCACGGCCAGACTGGCCGGAAGTTCGATGAGTCCCGCCACCAGGTAGAGGACCAGGTTGACCACGTTGAAGACAGCCACCGCCAGGCCCACGGCCACCACCGCCAGGAGCTTGGCCCGGACGATCTCGCTGCGGCGGGCGCCGGTGGTGAGGAGGGTTTCCAGGGTACCCCGTTCCTTCTCGCCGCTCAAGGCGTCCACCGCCACGATGCTTCCGCCGCTGAGCATGAGGAGGACCAGAAGGGGGGTGAGGGCCGTCCCCAAAAAGACCCCGGCCTCCTTGGCCCGGCTGGCCACGCTTACCGCCTCCACGGGAACCACCTCCTGCAGGGGAAGGGGAAACCCTGCGGCCCGAAAAAGGGAGTCCCGCCGGGCCAGGCGGAGCTCCTCCAAGGCCCCCCGGAGCTGGCGGTAGGCTTCCGTGGAAAAATCGCTGTCGCCCCGGAAGTGGAGGCGGAGGGCGGGCACCCCCCTTTCCGATCGGCGGGGATCCACAGGGGCCACCGGGGCAGATTCGGGGGAGGGGGCAGGGGCTTCCTCGCGAAAGGCCCTGAGGGAGTCCCATTCCTGAGCCGAAAGCCCCTCCACCACCAGACGGAGATCCCCTCGGCCCAACGCTGCAAAGGGATCGGCAGGCTCGAGCCGATGGAAGCGGGGTCGGAAAAAGGAGGAATCGGCGGAAAGGACAGGGCGGGCCAGCGCGGCCTCCACCAGCTCGGCTGCCCAATCGGCTTGACTTCCGGTCACGGCGTAGCCATAGACCGCCTCCTCGAGGGCTTTCCGCTCCCGGGACTCTACGAAACGGAGAATCAGGATATACGCGGGGAAGATGACCAGGGGCGCTATCACCGCCAGGAGAAGGGTCCGGCGATCCCGGAGGAGCATGCGCAGCTCCGTGCGCAGGAGGACCGCCAGCGTGCCGCTGTCGGACCGGAAAGAGGGCTTCCGCCTCATGTTCCCGTTTCCAGCTCGCCCAGCATCCCCATTCTCGCCCCCGCCGCGCCTTCCGCCTGGACCACATAGTGCACGAAGATGTCCTCCAGATAGTGCAGGCCCGTCGCCTCTTGCAATTCCGCAAGGGTTCCGAGGGCCAGGAGCCGGCCCCGGTGGAGGATCCCGATCCGGTCACAGAGCTTCTCCACCTCGCTCATGATATGGCTGGAGTAGAGAATGGCCTTCCCTTCGCCCCTGAGTTCCCGGATGATCTTGAGCATCTCCAGGGCATTCAGCACGTCCAGGCCTACGGTGGGTTCGTCGAAGATGAGGACGGGCGGATCGTGAGCGATGGTCCGGGCGATGGACACCTTCTGTCGCATGCCGGTGGAGAGCTTTTCCACCCGGACGTGGGCATACTCGCCGATCCCGAACCGCTGCACCAGCGCTCGGACCCGCCCCTCCACGCCGGCTTCCGGATAGCCGTTGATGCGGGCGAAGAACTCCAGGGTCTCCCGGGCGGTAAGGCGGGGGTAGAGGGCGGTGGAGGCCGAGTAGAAGCCGAGGTTCCGGCGAACGGCTTCGGGGTCTTCCACCACGTCGAACCCCATGACGCTGGCAGAGCCCCCGGTGGGCTTCAGCACTGTGGAGAGTACCCGCAAAGTCGTGGTCTTCCCCGCGCCGTTGGCTCCCAACAGGCCGAAGATCTCGCCTGGATAGCAGGTGAAGCTCAAGCCATCCACGGCCTTGACTTCGCCCCGGGATTCGTCGAAGAAGCTCTTCCGGAGATCTCGGACGATCACCGCCGGTGGTACGCCCATGGCCGGTCATCCTGGAGGGTAAGAAGGGGAACGCCGAAGCCGGGCCCGGACGAAACGCCAGAAGCTCCCGTCGAAGCTGCCGGTGAGGACTTCCTCGAAGCGCAAGATCGTCCCCGCCAGCCGCAGGCACGCCGCTACCAGCAGCAAATTCACGGCCAGCACCAGCCCCATGAGGGGCCACAGGAAGATACCTTGGATGGCGTCGCGGATCAGCACAGCCACGTTGGCCACCGGGATCAGGGCGGTCTCCACGGAGAGGGTGCGATCGGACTGTTGGCCCATGAGCAGGGGGAGGAACACGGCCAGCAGGTATACGGGCTGGACCATGGCCTGCCCTTCCTTGAAGTTGCGGGCAAAGGCGGCCAGGATCATCATGGCGGCGGCCAGGAGGA